>SLBZ01000014.1 GCA_007126095.1 Aquisalimonas sp. | reverse complement strand
GGGGTCGCGCCCACGTAGCATATGGCTTCGGCGGTGGCGATGAAGGTGAAGGGCGTCGTGATCACCTCGTCGCCGGGGCCGACACCCAGGGCCGCCAGCGCCAGGTGAAGGGCGTCGGTGCCGGAGCCGCAGGAGACGGCGTGGGACGCACCGAGGTACCGGGCCACTTCCTCTTCCAGTGCCTGGACGTTGGGGCCGAGAATGAACTGGGCATTGTCCAGCACCTCGCTGAAACCCTGCTCGAGTTCGTCGCGCAGGTCGTCGTACTGGGCCTTGAGGTCCACCATCGGAATCATCGGCCGCGCATCCTTTAGTGTTGCGGTTGGTCGGGAAGGGGATTGTCGCGTAACTGGCGCGTGATTTCGATGGCCGTGGCCAGTGCCTGCCGGCCGTCGGCGCCGGTGACCAGGGGGTCGCGGCCGCTGCGGATGCAGTCCACGAAGTGGGTGATCTCCGCACGCAGCGCGTCGCCGTCATCGAATGCCCGCTGCTCGCTGTGGATGTCTTCCATGGCGGGGGTCGCGCGGCCGCTGTTCACCCGTGAGCGGATGTCCAGACTGCGCTGCTGGAAGTCCAGGGCGATGTAGCTGTTGCGCTGGAACAGCCGCATCTTGCGTTCCGCCTTGAGGCTCACGCGACTGGCGGTGACGTTGGCCACGCAGCCATTGTCGAACTGCAGGCGCGCGTTGGCGATGTCGATGTCCGACGAGATGACCGGTGCCCCGTTGGCGTCGATGCGCACCACGGGCCGGTCCACCAGCTTCAGGATGATGTCGATATCGTGGATCATCAGATCCAGTACGACACTCACGTCGGCACCGCGGGGATTGAAGGGTGCCAGCCGCTGGGATTCGATGAACATCGGCGTGCCCACCAGATCAGCCAGTTCCCGCACGGCTGCGTTGAAGCGCTCCAGGTGGCCAACCTGGAGGCGCCGGTCGTGGCGACGTGCCAGATGAATCAGGTCGTCCGCCTCGTCCAGAGAAGTGGTGATCGGCTTCTCCACCAGCACGTGGCTGCCATGGCGGAGAAACTCCGCTGCCACCTGGTGATGGAAGCGGGTCGGCACGACGATACTGACCGCGTCCACGTTGCCGAGCAGCTCCCGGTAGTCCGCGACCGCGTCGGTGCCCACCTCGGCGGCCACCTCGGCGGCACGAGCCTGGTCGGTGTCGGCGACTCCGACGAGATCAACGTTGTCGAGCGCGGCATACTTCTGCGCGTGAAAACGCCCGAGATAGCCGACGCCGATAACCCCTGCGCGGATGGTGCTCATCGCGTGATTCCCCGTTTCGATGCGCGTATGAAGCCGACCAGATGGGCGACCCGCTCATTCTCGCACGAACCGTCCTGCTCCAGTTGACCCAGCGCCTGCTCCAGCCGCAGCCCGGAACTGAAAAGCACCCGGTAGGCGGCGCGCAGTGCCTGGATGCTATCGGCGTCAAACCCTGCCCGCTTTAGGGCGCGTCTGTTCAGCCCGTAAAGCTTTGCGTGATTGCCGGACGACATTGCGTAGGGGACGATGTCCATGGGCGCCATGGTGCCGCCACCGAGCATGGCGTATTCGCCGATCCGGGCGAACTGGTGGATGGCGCAAAGGCCGGCAATATTGACGTGGTCCTCCACTGTGACGTGGCCGGCCAGGGTGGCGCCGTTGGCCATGACCACATGGTTGCCCACAGCGCAGTCGTGCCCGACGTGGGCGTAGGCCATGAACATGCTGTCGTCGCCGATGGTGGTGACGCCCCGGTCCTTCGGCGTGCCGCGGTGGATGGTGACCAGTTCGCGGATCTGATTGCCGCGGCCGATCTCCAGCCGCGTGGGCTCGTCCCGGTAGCCGAGATCCTGGGGTGGCGTGCCGAGGATGGCGTGGGGGCCGATGGTGTTGTCCGAGCCAATGGTCGTCGGCCCCTCGATAACGGCGTGGGCACCGATCCGGCAGTTGTCGCCGATGCTCACGCCCGTGCCAATGCAGGCGTACGGGCCGATGGTGACGTCGGCGCCGATAGAGCAGTCATCCGCGATGACGGCAGTGGGATGAATCATGAGCCAGTATCCTTCTGCAGGTTCGCGTTGCGGCACCGGGGCGTGCGCGCGCACGTCGGGCGCACCCTACCGGAGTCGTGCACCCTGAACCACCAGTGCCATTTTCGTTGCCACGCCCCTGGGTCATAATACACGCCCAGCGCCTTCATACCCGCCGACGACCACAGGGATAGCCGGATCACATGGCGAATCAGTTCGTACACCTCAACGTCCACACCGAGTTCTCGCTGGTGGACGGGATCGTTCGCATCAAGCCCCTCGTGAAGACGGCCGCGGAGACGGGCATGCCGGCCGTGGCGATTACCGATCAGGGCAACCTGTTCGGCATGGTGAAATTCTACAAGGCCGCGCTGAACGCGGGTGTGAAACCGCTGGTAGGGGCCGATCTGTGTGTTGAGGACGCCGATGCGCCCGGCGGCTATTCCCGGTGCACCATGCTGTGCCGTGACAGCACCGGTTACACCACCCTGACGCGGCTGATCAGCCGCAGCTATCTGGACGGGCAGCAGGGGGAGCGCCCGGTGGTGCAGCGTGCCTGGATCGAGGAGGATCACCAGGGGGTGATCGTCCTCTCCGGCGGCAAGGATGGGGATGTGGGCCGCGCTCTGTTGCGGAACGACTCGGAGCAGGCCCGCGCCAGGCTGGCCTTCTGGCGCAGTCTCTTCCCCGACAGTTACTACCTCGAGCTCCATCGCTGTGGCCGGCCGGGCGACGAGGATCACCTCCACGCCGCCGTGGCCCTGGCCGGAGAGACGGACACGCCGGTGGTGGCCACCAACGCCGTGCGGTTTCTCAACGCCGACGACTTCGAGGCCCATGAGGCACGGGTCTGCATTCACGAGGGGCGGGCGCTCAACGACAGCCGCCGGCCCCGCGAGTTCACCGACGAGCAGTACCTGCGTACCCCCGAGGAGATGGTGGCGCTGTTCGAGGACCTCCCGGAAGCCATCGACAACACCGTCGAGATCGCCCGGCGTTGCAATCTGGAACTCACCCTGGACAAGGATTACCTGCCGGACTTTCCCATCCCGGAAGGCCTGACCATTGCCGAGTACCTGGCGCAGGAGTCGCACCGGGGGCTGGAGGAGCGCCTGCCCCGGCTCATCGACATGAACGCCCCCGATGCCGAGGCGCACAAGGCGCAGTACGTCGAACGCCTGGAGCGGGAGCTGGGCGTCATCAACCAGATGGGGTTTCCAGGCTACTTCCTCATCGTTGCGGACTTCATCCGCTGGGCCAAGGCCGAGGACATTCCCGTGGGCCCGGGCCGTGGCTCCGGGGCCGGTTCACTGGTGGCGTATGCGCTGGAGATAACCGACCTGGATCCGCTGCGTTACGATCTTCTCTTCGAGCGGTTCCTCAACCCTGAACGCGTCTCCATGCCGGACTTCGACGTGGACTTCTGCATGGAGAAGCGCGACCGGGTGATCGACTACGTGGCCGACAAGTACGGCCGCGAGAAGGTCTCGCAGATCGCGACTCACGGCACCATGGCCGCCCGTGCCGTGGTGCGTGATGTGGGGCGGGTGCTTGGCCACGGCTACGGCTTCGTGGACCGCATCGCCAAGCTGATCCCCTTCGAGATCGGCATGACCCTGGACAAGGCGCTGGAGCAGGAGCCCGAGCTCAAGGAGCGCTACGACAACGACGAGGAAGTGGGCACGCTGCTCAACCTCGGTATGAAACTCGAAGGCGTTGCCCGCAACGTCGGCAAGCACGCCGGCGGCGTGGTGATTGCACCCACCCCGCTCACGGACTTCACGCCGCTCTACTGCGAGCCGAACGGGCAGGGGTTGGCCACTCACTACGACAAGGACGACGTTGAAGCGGTTGGTCTGGTGAAGTTCGACTTCCTCGGGCTGCGCACCCTCACCATCATCGACTGGACGGTGAAGGCGGTGAATGCCATCAAATCGGAGCGCGGCGAGGATCTGCTGGACATCAACACCGTGCCGCTGGATGACCGCGCCAGTTTCGATCTGTTGAAGCGCTGTGCGACCACGGCGGTGTTCCAGCTGGAATCCCGTGGCATGAAGGATCTCATCAAGCGGCTCCAGCCCGACAGTTTCGAGGACATCATCGCACTGGTGGCGCTGTTCCGCCCCGGGCCGCTGCAGTCGGGCATGGTGGACGACTTCATCAGCCGCAAGCACGGCCACTCCCAAGTCGCCTATCCCACGCCGGAACTGCAGCACCCGGATCTGGAGGAGGTGCTCAAGCCCACGTACGGCGTCATCCTCTACCAGGAGCAGGTGCAGCGTATTGCCCAGGTGCTGGCGGGCTACAGCCTCGGCGGCGCCGACCTCCTGCGGCGCGCCATGGGCAAGAAGAAGCCCGAGGAGATGGCCAAGCAGCGCGAGATCTTCCTGAAGGGGGCCACGGAGAACGGGCTCACGGAGGCGCACGCCGAAGGCATCTTCGACCTCATGGAGAAGTTCGCCGGCTACGGCTTCAACAAGTCCCACTCCGCCGCCTACGCGCTGCTGTCCTACCAGACCGCCTGGCTCAAGGCGCATTACCCGGCGCCATTCATGGCGGCGGTGCTGTCCTCGGACATGGATCACACCGACAAAGTCGTGACCCTGATCGAGGAGTGTCGGGCCATGGGGCTTGAGGTGCTGCCGCCGGACATCAACCGCTCCGATTTCCAGTTCCGCGCCGCCGACGAGCGAACCGTGGTCTACGGTATCGGCGCCATCAAGGGGGTGGGCCAGTCGGCCATTGAAGCACTGGTCAGCGAGCGGGATGCGACCGGCCCTTATGCCGACCTGTACGACCTGTGCCGCCGCGTGGACCTGCGCCGGGTGAACCGCCGGGTGCTGGAGGCGCTGGTGCGCGCGGGCTGTCTCGACAGCATCGGGGCCAATCGCGCCACGCTGCTCTCCCACATCGGGCCGGCGTTGAAAGCCGCGGAGCAGACCGGGCGCAACGACGAGGCGGGGCAGACCGACATGTTCGGCGTCGCCATTGGCGGCGGCGAGGCGGAAGCCGATGCGGGCGTGGAGCTGCCCGCTCTGCCGGAGTGGGACGAGGAGGAGCGGCTCGCTGGCGAGAAGGAGACGCTGGGGCTGTTCCTCACCGGGCACCCCATCAGCCGCTACGAGCCGGAGTTGGAGCGGATCGTGACCGGGCGCATCAGTGAGCTCGGATCCGGGAACGGCAATGGCGGGGAAGGGCGCCGGGAGAAGAGTGTGGTCACTGCCGGACTGGTCATGTCCCTGCGCGTGCGCAACACCCAGAGCGGCAACAAGATGGCCTTTCTGGTGCTGGATGACCGCACCGGCCGGATCGAGGTGAGCCTGTTCACGGAGGCTTATCGCAAGTACGGGGAACTGGTGGGCAAGGACAAGCTGCTGATCGTCGAAGGAAGTCTCGGCTACGACGATTTCAGTGACTCCTGGCGCGTCAGTGCAGACAAGGTGTACGACATCGGCGATATCCGGGAAGTCTATGCCCGCCGCCTGGTGCTGCGCATGCGCCGGGATCAGCTCGGTAACGGCGCCATGGAGCACCTGCAGGAGGCGCTGTCGCCCTTTCGCGAAGGGCAGTGTCCGGTATGGCTGGAGTACGAGTGCCCCGATGCCTCGGCGGTGCTGCGCTTCGGTGACGAGTGGCGCGTGCGCCCCACCGACGAACTCATCAAACGCCTCGGCGGGCTCTCCGGCGAGGGCAACGTCCGGGTGGAATACTGAATGCCCGGCGTGCTGCCGGGTTGACCACGTTCACAGGCCGGGCGTCGCGGGCTTGTCACCCGGCCTGCGACTGGCTAGGGTATGCGGCTTCCGGCCGTCAACGCGATATGCGAGACCATGAATCTGAATTTTCTGGACTTTGAGCGCCCCATTGCCGAACTCGAGGCCAAGATCGACGAGCTTCGTTACGTCGGTGACGACAACGATCTCAACATCAGCGAGGAGATCCGGCGGCTGCGGGAGAAGAGCGTCAGCCTGACCGAACAGATCTTCTCCAACCTGAGTTCGTGGCAGATCGCCCAGCTGGCGCGGCATCCGCAGCGGCCCTACACCCTGGACTACATCGAGCACCTGTTCACCGACTTCGAAGAGCTGCACGGTGACCGGGCGTTCGCCGACGATCCGGCCATTGTCGGTGGTATCGGGCGGCTCGACGGGCGGCCGGTGATGGTGATCGGCCATCAGAAGGGACGCGACACCAAGGAGAAGGTGCGGCGCAACTTCGGCATGCCGCGTCCGGAAGGCTATCGCAAGGCACTGCGGCTCATGGAAATGGCGGAACGGTTCGATCTGCCGCTGCTCACGTTTATCGACACCCCCGGCGCCTACCCCGGTGTCGGTGCCGAGGAGCGTGGTCAGAGCGAGGCCATCGCCCGCAATCTCATGGCCATGTCCCGTCTCCGCACGCCGGTCATCGCCACGGTCGTGGGCGAGGGCGGCTCCGGCGGGGCGCTCGGTATCGGTGTGGGTGACGAGGTCATGATGCTGGGCTACAGCACTTATTCGGTCATCTCACCGGAGGGTTGCGCATCCATCCTCTGGAAGAGCGCCGACCGGGCACAGGACGCCGCCGAAGCCATGGGGATTACGGCGCCGCGGCTGCGGGAACTGGGTCTCATCGATCACATCGTCGAAGAACCGCTGGGCGGTGCCCATCGGGACGTGGCCGGCATGGCCGAACGCCTGCGCAAGACGCTGCTGGAGAAGCTCGCGGTGCTGGACGGCAAGGACTTCCAGACCCTGCTCGACGACCGGGCGACGAAGATCCAGGGCTACGGACAGTTCCGCACGTCGTGACAACCATGGCGCCCCGCCGGGGGCGCCGGGATCGTGCCATGGACATTTCGGCCACGGACATTGCCGAGCGCGTCGGCGCGCTTGGCCCTGCGTCCGCTTACCGGGTCGCCTTCAGCGGTGGCCCCGATTCACACGCGCTGCTGCATCTCCTTGCGACCGCTCGGGATCGGCTGTCGGCGCCGCTGTCCGCGATCCACGTCAACCATCGCATGCACGCCGACGCCGACGCCTGGGCGACGCATTGCCAGGCCGTGTGCGAGGCCCTTGAAATCCCTCTTGTCGCACTCCGTGTCCCGGAGCCGCCGCCGCCCGATGCCGGCGAGACCTGGGCGCGGGACTGGCGTTACCGGCTGATGGCGGACGCCCTCGCCAGCGGCGAAGGCCTTCTGACTGCCCACCACCAGGATGACCAGGCCGAGACCGTGTTGCTGCGCCTGCTGCGGGGAAGCGGCGTGGACGGGCTGGTCGGCATTCCGCGCACCCGTGCCCTGGGCAAGGGGTGGGTCGGGCGTCCGCTGCTGGAGATTCCCCGCGCCGCGATCGCCGCTTACGGGTGCGACCATGGGCTGCAGTCCATTGACGATCCGGCAAATCATGACCGCCACGCCGACCGCAACTGGGTCCGTCACGACGTGTTGCCCACTCTGGTCGCGCGGTGGCCCCGGGCCGTCGGGACCATCGCCCGGTCCGGTTCCCTGGCGGGAGAGGCGGGCGCGTCCCTGGGCCGCTACGCAGTCACGCTCCTGCGGGGCATGACCGATGGCGAGCGGCTGGACGGAGACGCCCTGTCCTGCCTGGCCGATGCGGATCAGCGGCTGGTGCTGCGGCACTGGCTCCGACAGCGGGGTGCCGCGTTGCCGGACGCCCGGCAACTCGAGGCGGGCCGCCGGATGCTGGTGTATGGAGCCGATGATCGCATGCCGGTGTTCCACTGGCCGGGCGGTACGGTGCGCCGTTACCGGGGGTGGCTGTCGCTGGAGCCGGCAGGCGAGGTACCGGCACGCCAGGTGCGCTCCGTGCAATGGCTGCCGGAGACCGATCTGCGGCTTGATCACGGCTGGCTGCGGGTCACCCGCGGTGTCGGGGGGGTGGCGCCGGAGCGGTTGCCACCGTCCGGTGTGATCGTGGCGCTACGCCAGGGGGGCGAGCGGTGCCGGCCCGCGGGGCGGCCGACCCGGCCGGTGAAGAAGCTGTTCCAGGAAGCGGGCGTGCCGCCCTGGCAGCGGCAGGCCTGGCCCATTCTCATGGTGGGAGATGCCGTCGCGGCGGTGCCGGGCCTGTGTATCTGCGAAGGCTTCCAGGCAGCCCCACCGGACCGGGGGCTGCATTTCCACTGGGACCCGGACTGACCGTGCGGTCAGCGTTGTGCCGGGGTGGGTGTTCTGGTACTTTTAGCGCCACTCAGGCAGCGGGTAATGAAGCGCCAGCACGCACGCCGTACTGGACTTTGCGGTTCATGGCCGCATGGGTGACCCGCGCGGATGATGGCATTGTGTCCGCCCGGCGCGCTTCCCTTTCCGGTGTCTTTCGAATGCGGCTCCCGCGACCTTTCGTGCGAAAGACAGAGTTCCTATGACCCGATACATCTTTATTACCGGTGGCGTTGTGTCCTCGCTGGGCAAAGGCATTGCGTCCGCCTCCCTGGCGAGCATCCTGCAGGCGAGGGGGCTGAAGGTCACCATGATCAAGCTGGATCCCTACATCAACGTGGATCCGGGGACCATGAGCCCGTTCCAGCACGGCGAGGTCTACGTGACCGAGGACGGCGCCGAGACCGACCTGGATCTCGGCCATTACGAGCGTTTCGTGCGCATGCGCACCGGCCGGGTCAACAACTACACTACCGGGCGGATCTACGAGAACGTGATCCGCAAGGAGCGCCGCGGGGAATACCTGGGCGGTACGGTGCAGGTGATCCCGCACATCACCGACGAGATCAAGCGCTGCATCCGCGAAGGTGCGGAAGGCCACGATATCGCCCTGGTGGAGATCGGTGGCACCGTCGGTGACATCGAGTCGCTGCCGTTTCTGGAAGCCATCCGCCAGATGGGTGTGGAGCACAAGCGGGATTCGCTGTTTCTGCACCTCACGCTGGTCCCGTTCATCGGCCCCAGCGCCGAGATGAAGACCAAGCCGACGCAGCATTCGGTCAAGGAGCTGCGCTCCATCGGCATCCAGCCCGACATCCTGCTGTGCCGCTCCAGCCGGCCGATTCCGGAAGACGAACGGCGCAAGATCGCCCTGTTCACCAACGTCGAGCAGGAGGCGGTGATCTCCGCCCTGGACGTGGACGACATCTACAAGGTGCCGCTGGCGCTGCACGACCAGGGGCTGGACGACATTGTTGCCGACAAGCTGCAGATCGAACTCCCGCCGGCGGATCTCTCCGACTGGGAGCGGGTGGTGGAGGCGCGCTCGCACCTGGATGGCGAAGTGACCATCGCCATGGTGGGCAAGTACGTGAACCTGGCCGATGCCTACAAGTCTCTTTCCGAAGCGCTGATCCACGCCGGCATCCACACCCGCACCAAGGTCAACATCCGTTCGGTGGACTCCGAGGAGATCGAGCGCCGGGGTCCCGAGCTGCTGTCGGACGTGGACGCCATACTGGTCCCCGGCGGCTTCGGCGAGCGTGGTGTCGAGGGCAAGATCCAGGCGGCGCGCTACGCCCGCGAGCACCGCATTCCGTTTCTCGGCATTTGCCTCGGCATGCAGGTGGCGGTGATCGACTTCGCCCGCAATGTTGCCGGCCTTGAAAACGCCCACAGCACTGAGTTCCAGCCCGACACTCCGCATCCGGTCATTGGCCTGATCACCGAATGGATGACGGATGATGGCCGTGTCGAGGAGCGCGGGCCGGACGATGATCTGGGCGGCACCATGCGCCTCGGCGGGCAGCCCTGCCTGCTGGAGCAGGGGTCGCTGGTAGGCCGGACCTACGACGCCGAGAGCATCGTCGAGCGGCACCGGCACCGTTACGAGTTCAACAACCATTACGCCGACGCGCTGAAACAGGCCGGGTTGCGGATCTCGGGCCGCTCCAGTGACGGCAACCTGGTGGAAGTGGTGGAACTCCCTGATCACCCCTGGTACCTCGGGTGCCAGTTCCATCCGGAATTCACGTCCACGCCGCGCGATGGCCACCCGCTGTTCTGCGGGTTCGTCGAGGCCGCCCGCGGCCGCCACGGTGACAGTTAGACTCGGAGGTCCCGACCATGGCCAGTATTGATCTCTGCGGCTTCCGGGCCGGGCTCGGGGAGCGGTTGTTCCTGATCGCCGGGCCCTGCGTGGTCGAGTCCGAACAGCTGGCGCTGGATACGGCCGGCCAGCTACGGGAGATGTGCGCGCGGCTGGCGATTCCGTTCATCTTCAAGTCGTCCTTCGACAAGGCGAACCGTTCATCCGGCTCCAGTTTCCGCGGGCCGGGCATGGAAGAGGGTTTGCGGGTGCTGGGCGAGGTCCGGCGGCAGATTGGTGTCCCGGTGATCACCGATGTCCACGAAGACACGCCCCTGGCCGAAGTCGCCGACGTGGTGGACGTACTGCAGACGCCGGCGTTCCTGTGCCGGCAGACCAACTTCATCCAGAACGTCGCCCGACAGGGGCTGCCCGTGAATATCAAGAAGGGGCAGTTCCTGGCGCCCTGGGACATGGGCAACGTGGTGGACAAGGCGCGGGCCGTGGGTAACGACGCCATCATGGTGTGCGAGCGCGGCGTGTCGTTCGGGTACAACAACCTGGTGTCCGACATGCGCGCACTGGCGGTGATGCGCGACACCGGCAGCCCGGTGGTGTTCGACGCCACCCACTCCGTGCAGCTGCCCGGCGGCCAGGGGAATGCGTCCGGCGGTCAGCGCGAGTTCGTGCCGGTGCTCTCCAGGGCAGCGGTGGCTGCGGGCGTGGCCGGGCTGTTCATGGAGACACACCCTGATCCGGACAAGGCCCTGTCCGACGGCCCGAATGCGTGGCCGCTGGGGCGCATGGAGCCGTTGCTGGAGACGCTCGTGGCCCTGGACGAACGGGTCAAGGCGGACGGTCTGGCGGAACAGTCCCTGTAGACGCCCCGGCCGTCGCCCACCGATTTTGCAGGCAACAAGGGAACGTCACAGATCATGGCGACTATCGAGACAGTGAAGGCGCGGGAGATCCTCGACTCCCGCGGTAACCCGACCGTCGAGGCGGACGTCACGCTCAGCAGCGGCGCATTCGGCCGCGCGGCCGTGCCCTCCGGCGCCTCCACCGGTACGCGGGAGGCCGTGGAACTGCGCGACGGTGACAAGGGGCGCTACCTCGGCAAGGGCGTGCGCAACGCCGTGGAGAATGCCAATACCGTACTCGCCGAGGCCCTCAAGGGCATGGACGCCGACGATCAGCGCGCCGTTGATCAGCGCATGCTCGACCTCGATGGCACCGACAACAAGAGCCGGCTGGGCGCCAACGCGCTGCTGGCGCTGTCTCTCGCGGTGGCGCGCGCCGCTGCCGACGACCGCGGTGTCCCGCTGTACCGGCACCTGTCGCCCCAGGGGCCGCACGTGCTGCCGGTGCCGATGATGAACATCCTCAACGGTGGTGCGCACGCCGACAACAGCGTCGATCTGCAGGAGTTCATGATCCTGCCCATCGGTTTCGACAGCTTCCGCGAGGCGCTGCGTGCCGGCACCGAGGTGTTCCATGCGCTCAAGAAAGTGCTTGCCGGTCGCGGCCTGAGCACGGCGGTCGGGGACGAAGGTGGTTTCGCGCCGGATCTGCCCTCCAATGAAGCCGCGCTGGAAACCATCGCTGAAGCCGTGGCCAATGCCGGCTACACCCTAGGCGAAGACATCTGGCTTGGGCTGGACGTTGCCAGTTCCGAGTTCTACGAAAACGGCAGCTACGTGCTGGCCTCGGAAGGCAAGCGTTACACCGCCGCCGAGTATGTGGACGTCCTCGCCGACTGGGTGGAGCGCTACCCCATCGTCACCATCGAGGACGGCATGGACGAGGGCGACTGGGACGGCTGGAAACTGCTCAGTGATCGTCTTGGTGAACGGTGCCAGCTGGTGGGCGATGATCTGTTCGTCACCAACACCCGCATTCTCCAGGAAGGCATCGACCGCGGCATCGGCAACTCCATCCTCATCAAGTTCAACCAGATCGGCACGCTGACCGAGACCCTGGATGCCATCGCCATGGCCGAGGGCGCCGGGTATACATCGGTCATTTCCCACCGGTCGGGGGAAACCGAGGACACCACCATCTCCGATCTCGCGGTGGCCTCCAGCGCGACCCAGATCAAGACCGGCTCGCTGTGTCGCTCGGACCGCGTGGCCAAGTACAACCAGCTGCTGAGAATCGAAGAGGATCTGGGCGAGCGCGCCGTGTATGCCGGCCGCCGTGCGTTCCCGAACCTCAAGGGCTGGTGACGAGACGACGTCGCCACCCGCGTTCATGTATGGTGGCGGCAGGTGGTTCTAGGACGATGCCATGCGAATACTGATCGGCGGGCTGGTCGCGTTGTTGCTGCTGTTCCAGATCCAGCTCTGGACCGGCAAGGGCGGCCTTCCCGCCGTCTGGCAGTTGCAGGATGCAGCCAGCGAACAGCGGGCGGAGAATGCCCGGCTGGAGCAGCGCAACCGCGCCCTGGAAGCCGACGTTGACGATCTCAAGGATGGCCTCGGTGCGATCGAAGAGCGTGCCAGGGACGAGCTGGGCATGATCCGGGACGACGAGGTCTTCTACCAGGTATCCGATGAATGACTGACCCTGCATCCCCCCGGGTCTGGGCGGTGCTTCCCGCGGCCGGCGTGGGGCGTCGGATGGCTGCGCCCGTGCCCAAGCAGTATCTTCCCCTCCTGGAGCATCCGGTCATGGACTGGAGTCTGCATGCGCTGCTGATGGAGCCCCGTGTCACCGGAGCCGTGGTAGCGCTCGGGGACGACGATGACTGGTGGCAGGAGCGCACGGCGTACGCCGGCAAGGCGCTCTACCGCGTATCCGGCGGACGGGAGCGCGCCGATTCGGTACTGGCCTGCCTGCAGTTTCTGGCGGCGGAGGTTGCCGGCACGAACGACTGGGTGTTGGTGCACGACGCCGTACGGCCGTGCCTGACGTCGTTGGCGTTGACGCGCCTGCTGGATCAGGGGCTCGCGCATGCGGACGGAGCACTGCTTGCGGTCCCCGTGCGCGATACGCTCAAGCAGGGCGGGCGCGACGGCACCGTAAGCCGGACGACGCCACGGGACTCGCTCTGGCAGGCGCAGACACCGCAGCTGTTTCCCCTCGCGGCATTGCTGGACGCCCTGACCGGGGCGCGCGACCAGGAGGTGCTGGTTACCGACGAGGCCCAGGCCATGGAACACGCCGGGTACGCGCCGCTGCTGGTGGAGGGCGAAAGCACCAACCTGAAGATCACCCGGCCGGGGGATCTCCCCCTGGCGGAATCCATATTGCGCGCCCGTGGCGGTCACCGGGCACCGGAGGAGTAGCAATGATGCGCATCGGCCAGGGCTTCGACGTGCACCGTTTTCAGCCGGAAGGGAAGCTGATCGTCGGCGGTGTTGAGATTCCCTACCACCTTGGCATCGCCGCCCATTCCGACGGTGATGTGCTCCTGCACGCCGTGACCGACGCGCTGCTGGGTGCGTTGGCCGACGGCGACATCGGCCGGCACTTCCCGGACAACGATCCGCAATGGCAGGGCGCAGACAGCGCAGCGCTGTTGCGTCACGTGCATGCCCGCGTGGCGGCGGCCGGGTACCGGATAAATAATCTGGACTCCACGATCATCGCCCAGGCGCCGAAAATGGCACCGCACATCCCCGGCATGCGCCGTGTCCTGGCGGAGAGCCTGGACGTGGCTGAGTCCGCGGTGAGCGTCAAGGCGACCACCACGGAACAGCTCGGTCCCTTCGGGCGCGGAGAAGGCATTGCCGCCCAGGCGGTGGTGCTGCTGATCAGTGATGTCTGAGTCTGCCCCTGACCTGGCGGGGGCCTGGCACGATCTCCCACGCGCGCTGGGACCACCGCCCGCGACCGCCCTGCTGCGTGCGACGCCCGCGGACTTCCGCGTGATGGAAGACCCGGTGATGGAGCCGGAGGGTGCGGGCGAGCACCTCTGGTTCCTGATTCGCAAGACCGGCTGGAACACCGCCGACGTCGGGCAGTGGCTGGGCCGGACAGTGGGTGCCAGGCCTCGGGACGTGAGCTGGGCCGGCCTCAAGGACCGCCTCGCCGTGACCGAACAGTGGTTCGGCGTCCACCGTCCGGGCGGCAATGACATTCCGGAGTTGCAGGAGCTGCCCGCGGGCATCGAGATACTGCGGGTGGCTCGCCATGGTCGCAAGCTGCGTACCGGCATGCTCCAGGGTAATTACTTCGACCTGACGCTCCGTGAGCTCGATCGTCCTCCGGAGCTGTTTGGTCCGCGCCTCGCCATGATCGCAAGGTCGGGAGTGCCCAATTACTTTGGTGCGCAGCGCTTTGGCCGCGACGGTGGCAATCTGGATGCCGCATGGCGGATGCTTGACGGGATGCCCGTGCGCAACCGGCAGCGACGTGGTCTGTTTCTCTCGGCGGCGCGCTCGTTCCTGTTCAACCAGGTGCTGGCGGCGCGCGTGCGTGCGGGGTGCTGGGACCGTCCGTTGTCCGGGGATCTCATGACGTTCACCAGCAGCAACAGCCTGTTCCCGGCGGCCGGGTTGAGTGCCGGCGATCCGCGGCTGGCGTGGGCCGACGTGCATCCCGCGGGGCCGCTGCCCGGCCGTGGCGGCATGGCGCCTGAGGATGCCGCCGGTGCGCTGGAGGCAGAGGCGCTTGCCCCATGGCGGGAGCAGATCGAAGCCCTCGGGCGGCTCGGTGTGGACGGGGCGCGGCGGGCGTTGCGGTTGCCGGTACAGCGGCTGTGGTGGCGGCGTGAGGACGCCTCCACGCTTCGGGTCGGTTTCTGGTTGCCGGCGGGGGCGTTTGCCACCGCCGTGCTCAGGGAAGCCTGTGATTACCGCGAAGGCGCACGGAGCAGCACGTAAACAGCACCGGTGCCGCCGTCCACGGGGCGTGCGGATGCAAACGCGATGACTTCGTCAAGCTGGCGTAGCCAGCGGTCCGCCAGCCCCTTGAGGACAGGACCGCGGTTGTGGGAACGGAGCCCCTTGCCGTGAACGATCCGGACACAGCGCACATCGCGAGCGCGGCAGTCGTTGATAAACTGGCGCAGCTGAGCACGGGCCACCGGCACGGTCATGCCGTGGAGGTCCAGTTCCGCCTGCACCGGAAACTGCCCGCGGCGAAGCCGGCGAAGCACGCGGCGTTGCACACCTTCGCGCAGGAAGGTCAGCTCTTCGCCGGTTTCCAGGTCGGCCGGGTCGATGGGGCCGTCCATCAACTCGTCCATGACGCGCCGCTCATCGGCCTCGCGCTGGCGGGGCACCGGGCGGGGACGGGGAGATGGGGTGGTGGCCTGATCGTGACGCAGCGGGCGGACATCACCCATGGCGGCGCGGAACAGGGCGCTGTCGTCCTGGTTGTGGTCGTCCGTCATTGCTCGCCTCCGGCCGTCGGTCCCCGGCATTGGCCCGATTATACGGTGTCAGCTGGCATGAGAGCGACCGGGCGGCTGCCAAGGGGCGGGTGGCCCGGTATACTGTCGCGCGCCGGTTCGCCGGTGCGCGGTTACGCACACGAACACGGGGTCATGCATGCATATACTTGTCAGCAACGATGACGGTTATCAGGCGCCGGGCATTCAGTACCTGGCGGAGGAGCTGAGCCGACTCGCGAAGATCACGGTGGTGGCGCCGGATCGCGACCGCAGTGGCGCGAGCAACTCACTGACCCTTGATCTGCCGATACGGGCCGTGGAAATGCGCGCGCGCTGGTTTCGCGTGGAAGGGACACCCACCGACTGTGTGCACCTTGCTGTGACCGGACTGCTGGACAGTGATCCGGACATGGTGGTGTCGGGAATCAACGCCGGTGCCAACATGGGCGATGATGTGCTCTATAGTGGCACCGTTGCGGCGGCGACCGAGGGCCGGTTCCTCGGTCTGCCGGCCATCGCGGTCTCGCTGGTGACGCACGATCCGACCCATTACGAGACTGCGGGCCGTGTTGCCGCATTACTGGTCCAGCGGCTGGTCAGCGATCCGTTGCCGGCGGACACGATTCTCAACGTCAACGTTCCGGACGTGCCATGGGAGCAATTGCAGGGATTCGAGGCCACTCGCCTCGGTCAAAGGCACCGCTCCGAACCGCTCATCCCGGCGCGCGACCCGCGCGACCGGCCGATCTACTGGATCGGGCCGCCCGGGTCGGAGCAGGATGCCGGCGCGGGCACGGATTTCCATGCCGTCCGCCGCGGGTATGTGTCGGTCACGCCGATCCAGGTGGACCTCACACGGTATCAGGCCCTGGACAAGATCGCCGGCTGGGTTACGGGACTGAACGAATGATGGATGACCATCGCCGTCGCGGTATCGGCATGACCTCGCAGCGGACGCGTGAACGCCTGGTGCAGCGTCTGCGGGACGAGGGGATACGCAACGAGACGGTGCTGTCCGTCATCGGC
>SLBZ01000058.1 GCA_007126095.1 Aquisalimonas sp. | reverse complement strand
GCATTCCGTCACATCTGGTTGCTGTCCGCCTACCGCGCGGACAGTCACGCCGCTTGGGCGGATTGGCTGCAACGGCGCGTCCATGGTGTGCACTGGCATGTGCGCGAACTGCCCGGACGCCACTTCCGCTGGCGCATCCGCGGCAATCCCCTGTCGTGGCTGGATGAGCTGCCGCGGCAGACCCCCGACCGCATTCTCGCGACGTCCATGGTCGATCTTGCCACCCTGCGGGGGCTTCATCCGCGGTTGGCGGGTGTTCCGGTGGACTACTACTTCCACGAGAACCAGTTCGCCTACCCGGTGAGCCCTGAACAGGTACGGTCAGTCGAGCCGCAGATCGTGCAGCTCTATGGCGCGCTCGCGGCGGATCGCCTGTTGTTCAACTCCCGGTTCAACCGTGACTCCTTTCTCGACGGCGCCGCCGATCTGCTGCGCCGCATGCCCGACGCGACGCCGGATCGGGTTCCGGAGCGCCTGTCGGCGCGCAGCGTCATCTGCCCTGTGCCCGTCCAGCCGTTGCCAGCGGCCCCGGAGAAGGACGACGCGCTGATCCTGTGGAATCACCGCTGGGAGTACGACAAGGCACCGGACCTGTTCGCGGATGCCATGATCGGTCTGGCGCGCGCCGGCTACCGGTTCCGGCTCGCGTTGCTGGGCGCTCGGCCACGAACACCGCCGGAGGCCCTGCGGCGACTGCGCACGGCGCTGCCGGAGCGCATCATCGCGGATGGTCGGGTGGCGGATGCGGCGTACCGCGAGCTGCTGGGCCGGGCGGGGATTGTCGTGAGCACCGCCGCCCACGAGTTCCAGGGGCTGGCCATGCTGGAGGCCGCCAGTGCCGGCGCCATCCCCCTGGTGCCCGACGCCCTGTGCTATCCGGAGCAGTATCCCGGGGCTTACCGATACCCGGCCGGCGATGTGGATGCCCTGCAGACCCGTCTGGCCGGTTGGCTTAGCGGAGACCGGCCGCCGCCGGTGGATGTGTCGCCCTGGCTGGAGCCTGCGGTTGCTCCAGCCTGGCAGCGGATGATGAGAGGCGATGACGTGGAGAGTGTTCTATGAGTGTGCGCACCATGGTGTGCCAGTCCCTGGACGGCCCGGATGCGCTGCGACCGGTCACCACCAGCCCCGAACCGTTGGCGCCGGATGCCGTGCGGCTCGCCGTGCGCGCCGCCGGGGTGAACTACCCGGACCTGCTGATGACCCGTGGCGCCTATCAGTTGCGGCTGGAGCCGCCGTTCACCCCCGGGATGGAGGTCGCTGGAACCGTGATCGAGGCCGGTCCGGACGCCGGGCAGTGGGAGCCCGGGGCGCGGGTGATCGCCATGCTGCGCTACGGCGGATACGCCGATCAGGTGGTAGTGCCGGCATCGAGCGTGGTATCGCTACCGGACGCGTTCGGTTTTGCCGAAGGCGCCACCTACCTGGTGGCGGCGAAGACGGCCCACCAGGCGTTGGTGTATCGGGGGCGGCTGGCGGCTGGCGAGACCTTGCTGGTGCTGGGCGCCACCGGTGGTGTGGGGCTGGCGGCGGTGGAGCTCGGTCACCTGCTGGGTGCGCGGGTCATCGCCGTGGGATCCAGTGACGAGCGCCTGGCCGTGGCCCGGGAGAAGGGCGCCGATGCGGTGGTGAACTACCATCAGCAGGATCTCCGCGGCGCCGTGGAAGCACTGGCCGGCCCGAACGGCGTCGACGTGGTCTACGACCCGGTCGGCGGCGCCCTGTCGAACGCCAGCACGCACCTGCTTGCCTGGGGCGGGCGGCTGCTGGTGGTCGGCTTTGCGAGTGGCGAGATTCCCGCGTTCGCTGCCAATCACGCCCTGTTGAAGGGGTACAGCATTGTTGGCGTGCGTGCCGGGGAAGCGGGCCGGCGCAATCCTGCCCAGGCGCGTGAGAGCCTGGATGCGTTGCTGGGTTACGCGGCGCGCGGCCAGCTCCGCCCTCATGTCTGTGCCACGTTCCCCTTGGAGGAGGCTGCGGCCGCCCTTCGCTTCATGGAGCAGCGGGGCGTGGTGGGGCGGCTCGCCCTGCTGACGGGGGGAGATTGATCGGGTTGGTTGAAAACTGTTGCGCCGCACAATTTGCGTTGCTATGATGCGCCGCAACAAGGGTGGAAAAGGTTCCACACCTTGCCTGAACCCGCAAACAAGTGAGGTGTTGCCATGACGAACCCGACCATCAATCAGTTCAACGAGCAGTTCGACAAGTTCTTCGGCGGCCCGGCGCGCGCTTTCGCCGAGCTTACCGTGAACCACATGGAATCCGTGGTGAATTCCCAGGTGGAGGCCTCCCGCGCCTACACCGATCTGGGCCTGAAGCAGATCCGCAGCGCCATGGACGTGAAGGCTCCGCAGGACGTGCAGAGCTTCATCCAGGGCCAGCAGGACGTGGCGAAGGAATTCGGTGAGCGCTTCAAGGGCGACGCCGAGAAGTTCGTGAACCTGAACCGCCAGTTCGCCGAGGAAGCGCAGAAGCTGACCCAGGCCAACGTGCAGTCCGCCACCAAGGCGGCCAGCAAGGCCAAGTAAGGCGATCGGTGCCGGCGCGGGATAGTCCGCGCCAGCCAGTCAGAAACCGCCGTCCCTTCGGGGCGGCGGTTTTTTTTTGGTTGGACCGGCCCGTTGGCTGGTGGACCTGAAGGTCCACCCTACGGTCTGGGGGGGATGGCTGCCGGCCTGGCGAAGTGGAACCCCTGCACGAAATCCACCTTCTGGGACTTCAGCCACTCCCAGTCGGCGACGGTTTCGATGCCTTCGGCGATGATCTGCACATCCAGGTCTCGGGCCATGTCGATAAGGCGTGAGGTGATCGACGCGCGATAGTCGTCCTGGCTGACGCCGTCGATCATGCCCCGGTCGAGTTTGACGAAATCGGGCCGGATGCTCTGCATCAGGCTCAGCGACCCGTAGCCGGCGCCCAGGTCGTCCAGTGCAACGCGGAAGCCGTGCCGTCGGTACTCGCGCAGAATGGCCTCCAGGTGCGAGGGGTCCTCCACCAGGTCGGTCTCCACCACCTCGAAGACGTAACGCCCCGGTTCCGAGCCTTGGCGGTTGACCTCGTCGAAAGTGGTCTGCAGGCAGAACACCGGGTCGTACACAGAGGTCGGGTTGAAGTTGATGAAGACGTTCTCGGTGATGTCCTGGGCCGCGGCCTGCCGGATCGCCGCGATGCGGCAGGCGCGGTCCATGTGAAACATGAGATCGGTGGCGCGGGCCGCCGTGAACAGTTGATCCGGGCGCACCAGGCCGCCATCCAGCCCGATCCCCCGGACGAGGCATTCGAATGCGAAGATGTCCTTGCCGTTCTCGGCGTGCAGGATGGGCTGGAAGTGCATCTCCAGCCGTTCCTCCTCGAGCATGCGCCCCAGCCACTGATGCTCCAGTCGTGAGATCAGGACTCCGAGCGGCACCATGTCCGCCAGATGGCGCACATGGAAGTCCGTCTCCCGCTCCAGGAGGACCGCCGGGCAGTTGGACTGCTCCGGGCGGGAGAGGATCCCGGAGAGTTCTTCGAGCAATCCTTCCGGCTCGCCGTCATCCACTTCCACGTAGAAGACATTGTCTTCCAGATGTTCCACTGCCCAGCCCCGCCGCTGCAGCTGGCGGATCGCCGTTGCGCGGGTGTGTGCCAGTTTCGGGGCCAGGTACAGCCGTCCCGCCTGCGCCTGCATGGTGGGGACGACTTCACAGCCTTGGCATGCCATGTGTTCGGTAACCTCGATTCATGATGGTGAATCCCGCAGTTGGATTTCGACACGGTTCTTGCCGCGCTCTTTCGCCCGGTACAGTGCTAGATCGGCACGTCGGAGCATTTTCTTGATGGTATCGCCGGATGCGGCTCCGGTGATACCGAAGCTGACCGTGACAGGTGGAAGCTGCCCCGGTTGCCATTCCGCCACAAGGCGTCGCAGCTGCTCCGCGGTCTCGACGGCACCAGTCGGGCCGGTGCCCGTGAGCAGCAGGGTGAACTCTTCGCCGCCCCAGCGCCCCAGATGATCGCTGGCGCGGGTGCTGTTCTGGAGCAGCCCGGCGAGGCTGCGCAGGACCTCGTCGCCGGTCTGGTGGCCGTAACGGTCATTGATGGCCTTGAAATCGTCGATGTCGAACAGGGCCAGGGAAAAGACCGTGCCGTGGCATTGGTGGCGCTCCAGTTCCTGCTCCAGGATCTCTTCGAAATGCAGGCGGTTGTTGAGCCCGGTAAGGCGGTCGGTAATGGCCAGCCGTTTCAGCTCTTCCTCAGCGGCGAGGCGGTCACTGATGTCCCGCTGCAGGGAAACGAAGTGCGTGACGGCTCCGCTGCTGTCACGAATGGGCGAGACGGACCACTCCACGTGGTAGGGCGAGCCGTCGCGGCGGTAGTTGACCACCGTGCCTTCGAATCGCTCACCCGCCTCGAGTGTCCGCCGCAGCGCGGCGAGCGTCTCCCGGCAGCTCTCCGGACCCTGAAGCAGGCGCGGCGATCTGCCGATCACCTCGCTGGCGGTGTAATGGGTCATGGCCTCGAAGGCCGGATTGACGTAGAGGATCTCCGGCCCTGGTGGCGCCAGATCGGCGGAGGTGATGATGACGGGGTTGTATGAGCACCTCACTGCCGCCTCGAACAGCGCAGGATGCTCCTCGGCGGGCAGATGGCGCGGCGCGTGTCCGGTCCCGATATCGCCCTTGGTCATCGCCCGCCCCGTATATGTACAAAAGTAGTACGTATCTTACGCAAGCAGGCGCGTCCGGTCTCTTTGTGTGCAAAAAATTGTGGGCGGTGTCACAGGATGACGCTGTTACCGGATCTCGACCTCTCGGCTGGCCTTTCTGAATCGTACTGTCCAGCCCGGCCACGCGGGCAGTTCCCAGCGCTGGGGTGGTTTGCGTCGTGTCCCGCCGGTCTGTTCGGCGGTGACGCGGCGGCGCTGCGGTTCGTAGTGCATGCGCAGCTCCAGCGACGGCAGCGACCAGTGGCGGGGGAAGTGTGCGTCAAAGCGCTCCCGTTCCCACTCCGGGATGCCCTCGAAGCGCAGGTCGCCGCTTTCGATCAGCGCCAGGTCGTCGCCGTGTTCAACGCCCAGCGCCTGCAGGCGGGCCACCAGCCAGGCCTCCGGATCGTGACGGTCGCCGGTGGTGCCCAGTTCCACGTGCTGGTACAGCCACCAGGCCTCCACGTCGTCCCGCAGGCGCTCGCCGGCCGGGCGCAGCAGCCGGCCGGCCAGGATGAGCTCGGCCATGGCGCGGCGAGCCGCTTCACCCTCGGGCTCCACCGCCTCTTCCTGCAGCAGTCGCCCGGCATAGTGCCACTGCTGCTGACAGATCAGTCGGCCGTGGTTCAGTGAGGGCGCGGCGACGGACACTTCGGCCAGCCCGGCAGAGACCAGGGTGGCGAGCGGTATGGGTGCCATGCAGGTGCCCATGGTGAGCGTCTGTCGGGTTCCGCGACCCGGCACACTGTGGTCGTCCAGCACGATGGCGGCCTCGTCCCGGTCGCCGAACAGTGTCTGCCGCCCGGGCTGGATCTCGCTGCCCCCGTTGCCCATGGCCTCACGCCGGCGGGGGCGACGGACGAACACCATCTCCGGAGCCGTGGCCGCGGCGTGGGTCAGCGCCTGTTCCACCACGGCCATGGTCAGCGTGTCGGGCACAGTCGGCAGTTGCAGGTCGTCCCGCAGCTGGGCGGCGAGGGCGCGGGCCTCCCTGAAGGGTCTGTTGGCGATGTCTGCCTCGGGGAGCTCGACGCCCCGCAATGCCGCCACCAGCAGGGTAGCGTCGCAGCGGCGCCCGAGTGCCCGTGTCAGGCGCTGACGCTGGTCCGCGGCAGGAGGCACCGGGATCATGCCCCTGCCGGCGGTCAGGGCCGCCGCCAGGTCCGCCATGAAGCCGCGGGTATCCGCATCCGGCATGGCCAGGATCAGCGTGGCGAGCACGGTGTCCACTGGCAGGCTGAACAGCTGCCGACCCAGCGGCGTCGCGGTGCCGTCATCGGCGAGGGCGCCGAGTGACCGGAGCCGCGATTCCGCGCGCGCCAGGGCGGTCGCCGGTAGCGCATCCGGGAAGGCGAGGGTGGATGCCGGTGCGCCGGCACTGGCGGCTGCCAGTGCGAGATCCGTCAGGTCCTCGCGCTGCGCCTCCGGCGGTGTGACCGCGGCCAGTGGCGCTTGGGCACCCCAGAGGCGGATACACCGGCCCGGCGCCGTACGCCCGGCGCGGCCGCGCCGCTGGTCGGCATTGGCTTTGGCGATGGCGGCGAGCGTCAGCACCGTGCGGCCGTTGCGTTGCGCGGTGCGCCGCTCCAGGCCACCGTCGACGACCCCGGTAACCCCGGGAACCGTGAGTGAGGTTTCCGCCACGTTGGTGGCGAGAATCACGCGCTGGCGCGTTCCGGCGGCGAGGGCACGGCGCTGATCTGCCGCCGAGGCCCCGCCGTGCAGCGGGATCACGTCCGCCGCGATGCCCCGGAGCGTCCTGGCCGCATCGTCGATTTCCCGCCGGCCGGGGAGGAACACGAGAATGTCGCCGTCATCGCCGTTCAGCAGCTCGTGTACCGCCGCGGTGACCCGCTCCGCGAGCCGGTCGGGGTGCGGCATGGCACGAGGGTTGTCCGCCTGATGGCTGACCGTCACCGGGTGACCGCTGCCCTCGGCCTCCAGGTGGGAGGCCTCCAGCCAGGTGGCGAGTCGGTCGCCCTCAAGCGTCGCCGATGTGACCAGCAGGCGGTGCGTGCGCCGTGCCCTGAGCAGGGCGAGGAGCAGGTCCGTATCCCAGCGGCGCTCGTGGAACTCGTCGAGCACGATGTTTGTAAACCCGGTCAGCCCGTCGCGCATCAGCCAGTTCAGGGCCATGCCCGGCGTGACGAACACGATGGTGGTGTCGGCGTTGAGGCGCGCATCGCCCCGGACCGCGTGACCCACGTATTCGCCCGGTGACGTCCCGGTATCCTGAGCCACCCGTTCGGCGAGGCCGATGGCGGCGATGCGGCGCGGTTCGACCACCAGTACCGGGCCGCGCGCTGCGGCCCAGACCGGCAGGCGCGTCGACTTGCCCGTGCCGGTGGCTGCAGTGACCACCAGGTGTTCCCCGGCCAACGCCTCTTCCACCGCCGGGCGCAGCGGGTCGATGGGAAGCCAGTGCGGTTCCGCGGTGGTTCGGGTGTGGTTCGTCCGGTCCGTCATGGGTGCCACAGCATACGTCAGCAACTGCGACGGGCGCGAGGTGGGACGGGCCCCGGTCGGGTCCCGGTGTTGTTCGCCGGCGCCGGTTTCCAGGGGCCGGTCTCAAGCGGTATAACGAGGGTGTTAGGGGACAGGGAGCGTCGGTCATGGTTCGGGGTCACTGGTTTCGTACGAGACGGCGGACGGCGCTGATTGCGGCGTTTGGCGTTGCGGCCGTCGTCGCGGGATGCAATCTGGAGTGGTCGGCGGGTACCGGCAGTGGCGACGCGGAGGTGGCGCTGCGCATGCCGGAAGAGCCGTCGGCGGAGCTGGCCAGCGCCCAGGTGGTGATCGAGGCGGTCACCCTGGAGGGTGACTCGGGCGCGCATGAGGTGGAGCTGGATCCGGCGGTGACCGTGGAGCTGGTGAGCGAGCTGGGCGACCAGGCGCCGCCGGCCGCCGTCGTGTTCTCCGGAGAGCGAGTGCCTGCTGGTGACTATGATGCCGTTTCGCTGCGCGTGGATACCGCCGGCAGCAGTGTGACCACCGCCACCGGCGACAGCGAGGGCCTTGAACTGGCGGACAGTGGTGATGCCGTGACCTTCGAGGACGCGTTCACCATCACCGGTAGTGGCGGCGACGAGATGGTGCTTGATGTGGATCTGCCGGCGGCGCTGCGCGCTGACGGTGGCGGCTATGCGCTGCACGGCGAGGGTGTGGTCACCACTGCCTCCCGAAGCGGGCTGGTGCTGTTTGCCGCGTTTCCCGCCTGTTCCTCACTGGATGGCCGGGGTGTCTATCTGTATCGGGGGTTCGACGCCGATCCCGTGCCCATGGGCGGTGGCAACGGCCCGCTGTTCAGCCTGCGCGTGGGTGGCCTGCCGTCTTTCACGCTTGCCTACATGCCGGCCGGGCGCTACACGGCGGCCTGGACCTGCGCCGCCGATGAGGACGACCCGGATACGGACAATCCCATCGACTTCAAGCCCCCGGAGAATCTCGAGGTGGAGCCCGGTGCGTGTACGCTGATCGAGCCCGATGGCGGCCAGGGCGAGCCGGGCTCCTGCTGACGGGCTTGGCCTTCTCGCGTCCGTCCCGTCATACTCGACTGGTCATTCAAGAAAGGAGCGCCTGCATGCGCAGCATTCTGCATACGCCCGATATTGCCCGGCTGACTCCCGGTGCCTTTCTGCGTGCGGTGGTCGCCCGAGTGTGGCCGTTTGCGGCTGTCAGCTTTCTGTTCGCCATCCTCGTGCTGCTGGTCCCGAGGACGTTCGACGGCACCGCCGTGGAGTGGCTGAACACACTTCGCCCGGTGAACGCGCTGCTGCGCGAGCTGGCGGTGGGATCGTTGCTGGTGGTGGGCGGCGTGGTCCTGATCCTGCGTCAGGTGCCGCCGGGGCGGCCATTGCTGCTGTTCATGGCCACGCTCTCGCAGGCATTCATCACTTTCTTCTTCTACCTGGCTGCGCTGTTCGTCGGCCTGCTGCTGGGCTGGCCGTTGGCGGTGTGGATTGAGGCCCCCCTCGGCAATATCCAGCCGGCGGTGCTGGGCCCCATCTACGGTGTGCTTAGCGTGTTGCTGGTGTACATCGCATTCGCACTGATTCACCGGCTGGGTGCTGGGCACTGGCCGGGGGAGGCCAGCGGTGCACTGTTCGGCAAGGTCGACGACGTCATGCGGCTGGGCCGCCTGCCTGATCTCGCCATCCGGGGTGTGGGCGCGGGCATGCTCATCATCTTCGTGGTGCTGTTCTGGACCGGGGCCATCCTCTAAATTCATACGTACACACGAATCAACCGAGGCACGCTCCATGGCGACGATTACGCCACTCATTCTCTCCGGTGGCTCCGGAACGCGGCTGTGGCCCCTGTCGCGGGAGTTGTATCCCAAGCAGCTCCTGCCTCTGATGTCGCCGCAGGAGACCATGCTCCAGAGCACGGTGAATCGCCTCGCCGGCCTGCCGGATCTGGCCGCCCGCGCCGTGGTGATCTGCAACGAATCGCACCGTTTTCTGGTCGCCGAGCAGCTGCGCGGCACGGCCATGGGGCAGGCGGATATCCTGCTGGAGCCCGCGGGCCGCAATACCGCACCCGCCGTCTGCGCCGGTGCGCTGCACGCCCAGGCGACCGATCCGGAGACCCTGCTGCTGGTCATGCCGGCGGATCATGCCATCACCGACCCCACCGCATTCCGGCAGGCGGTGAGCGCCGGGGCCCAGGCAGCCCGGGATGGCGCGCTGGTCACCTTCGGCATCCGGCCGGCGTATGCCGAGACTGGTTACGGTTATATCCGCGCCGACCTGCAGGGGCAGGAGCCGGTGGCCGTGGCGGAGTTCGTGGAGAAGCCGGACCTCACGACCGCCGAGCACTACGTACGCTCGGGAGACTACCTCTGGAACAGTGGGCTGTTTCTGTTCCGTGCTGACCGCTTCCTGCAGGAGCTGGAGCGATTCGAGCCCGACATGCTGGCTGCCTGCCGTGAGGCGGTGGCCGGCGCCGACCAGGATCTGGATTTCGTCCGCCTGGCCCACGACGCATTTTCTCGCTGCCGCTCTGATTCCATCGATTACGCAGTCATGGAGCGTACCCGGGACGCCATGGTGGTACCCATGGATCCGGGCTGGAGCGATCTTGGCTCCTGGGCGGCGCTGCAGGCGGCCACTGATGCCGATGGCGACGGCAACGTGACCCAGGGCGATGTCTACGCCCACGACAGCCACAACAGCTACATCCGCTCCGAGCACCGGCTGGTGGCGACGGTGGGTGTCGAGAACGTGGTCATCGTGGAGACCGCCGACGCGGTGCTGGTGGCGGACCGGGAGCGGGTGCAGGACGTCAAGGTGATCGTCGACAGGCTGCGGCGGGACGGCCGCGAAGAGCCGCTCAACCACCGCCGCGTGGTCAGGCCCTGGGGCTCCTACGAGAGCATTGCCGGCGGCGAGCGGTTCCAGGTAAAGCGCATCATCGTCACGCCGGGTGCGAGCCTGTCGCTGCAGATGCACCACCACCGGGCCGAGCACTGGGTGGTGGTGCGTGGCACGGCCCGCATCACCCGGGGCGACGAGACGTTCATGCTCACCGAGGATCAGTCCACGTACATCCCGCTGGGCGTGACCCACCGGCTGGAGAACCAGGGCAAGATCCCGCTGGAGCTGATCGAAGTGCAGTCAGGTAGTTATCTCGGCGAGGACGACATCGTGCGGTTCACCGATGTGTATGGCCGTGGGTGAGAGCCGGATCGGGATGGTGGACCTGAAGGTCCACCCTACGCATGACGCAGGATGAATTGACGCCCGGAATCGGGGAACGGTGAAGGGGATGGCGTAGGGTGGACCTTCAGGTCCACCACCATCCACCACCCCGTTATTCCGTTACGCCAGCCGCTTGTACTTGATGCGATGCGGCGTCATGGCGTCGTCGCCCAGACGCTTCTTGCGGTCTTCCTCGTAGTCCTGGTAGTTCCCTTCCACGAACGTCACCTGGCTGTCACCCTCGAAAGCCAGGATGTGGGTGCTGATGCGGTCCAGGAACCAGCGGTCGTGGGAGATGACTACGGCACAGCCGGGGAAGGTCAGCAGGGCCTCCTCCAGCGCCCGGAGTGTCTCCACATCCAGATCGTTGGTGGGTTCGTCCAGCAGCAGCACGTTGCCACCGCTCTGGAGCAGCTTTGCCAGGTGCACGCGGTTGCGCTCACCGCCGGAGAGCTCGCCGATGCGCTTCTGCTGCTCCGTGCCCTTGAAGTTGAACCGCCCCACGTAGGCGCGTGAGTTCACCTCGTAGTTGCCGACCTGGATGATGTCCTGGCCGTTGGAGATCTCCTCCCACACGGTCTTGCTGTCATCCAGGCTGTCCCGGGACTGATCCACGTAGGCCAGGTCCACGGTGTCGCCGATGCGGATCTCGCCGGAGTCCGGCGTCTCCTGCCCGTTGATCATGCGGAACAGCGTCGTCTTGCCGGCGCCGTTGGGGCCGATCACGCCGACGATGCCGCCCGGAGGCAGGTTGAAGGTCAGGTCTTCGTACAGCAGCTCATGGTCGAACGCCTTGCTGACGCCGTCGAACTCGATGACCTTGTCGCCCAGGCGCGGACCCGGTGGGATGTAGAGCTCCTGGGTCTCGTTGCGCTTCTGGAACTCCTTCGACTGGAGCTCGTCGAAGCGCTGCAGACGCGCCTTGTTCTTGGCCTGGCGGCCCTTGGGGTTGGTGCGCACCCACTCCAGCTCCGACTTCACGGCGCGGTCGTGGGCGGCCTGCTGTTTCTTCTCCTGCTGCAGGCGCTGCTCCTTCTGCTCCAGCCAGGAGGAGTAGTTGCCCTGCCAGGGAATGCCCTGGCCGCGGTCCAGCTCCAGGATCCAGCCGGCGACGTTGTCCAGGAAGTAGCGATCGTGAGTGACTGCCACCACGGTGCCCGGGAACTCGTCCAGGAAGCGCTCCAGCCAGGCCACGGATTCGGCGTCCAGGTGGTTGGTGGGCTCGTCCAGCAGCAGCATGTCCGGCGCGGAGAGCAGCAGCCGGCACAGGGCTACGCGGCGGCGCTCACCACCGGAGATCTTCGAGACATCGGCGTCCCAGGGCGGCAGACGCAGGGCGTCGGCGGCCTGCTCCAGCTGGCGCTCCAGATCCCAGGCGTTGGCGGCGTCGATGCGGTCCTGGAGTTTGCCCTGTTTCTCCATGAGGGCTTCGAAGTCCGCGTCGGGGTCGGCCATTTCGGCGGACACGGCGTTGAACTCGTCCAGCAGGTTCTTGATCTCGGCAACCCCTTCCTCGACGTTGCCGCGCACGTCCTTCTCCGGATCCAGCTGCGGCTCCTGGGGCAGGTAGCCGATGTTGATGCCCGGCTGTGGCCGCGCCTCGCCTTCGAACTCCTTCTCCACGCCGGCCATGATCCTGAGCAGGGTGGACTTGCCGGAGCCGTTGAGGCCGAGGACGCCGATCTTGGCGCCCGGGAAGAACGACAGCGAGATATCCTTGAGGATTTCGCGTTTGGGCGGGACGATCTTTCCCACCCGGTTCATGGTGTAGATGTACTGCGCCATTGGTCAGTTAAACCTGCTGTTCCGTGAAATGATGCAACATTCTACCTGTCGCGCGTTCGCTGGCCAGTCCCTGCCAATGAATGAGCCGGAGGACCCATCTTCACCCCTTGCCGCGGGTGCCGGTCTTGCCTTTGCGGCCGCGCTTCTCCAGGAACTGGATTACATGGGTGGCAATGTCCTTGCCGGTGGCCCGCTCGATACCCTCCAGCCCCGGGGAGGAGTTGACCTCCAGCACCACCGGGCCGTGATTGGACCGCATGATGTCCACACCGGCGGTGTTCAGTCCCATGATCTTGGCCGCCCGTACCGCGGTGGAGCGTTCTTCCGGCGTGATGCGGATGGGCCGTACCGAGCCGCCCCGGTGCACGTTGGAGCGGAATTCGCCCTCCTGCGCCTGGCGGATCATGCTGCCCACGATCTTGTCGCCGACCACGAAACAGCGAATGTCGGCGCCGTTGGCCTCGCGGATGTACTCCTGCGTCATGAAATACGCCTTGAGGCCGCGGAAGGCGTCGATGACGCTCTCCGCTGCCTTGTTGGTCTCGGCGAGCACCACGCCGCGGCCCTGAGTGCCCTCCAGTAGCTTGACCACCAGCGGCGCTCCGCCCACCAGGTTGATCAGGTCCTGGTTGTCGTCCGGCGAGTAGCCGAACCCCGTCACCGGCAGGCCGATGCCGCGCCGCGAGAGCAGTTGCAGGGAGCGCAGCTTGTCCCGGGAGCGGCTGATGGCCACGGACTCGTTCAGCGGGAACACGCCCATCATCTCGAACTGGCGCACCACGGCCGTGCCGTAGAAGGTGATCGAGGCGCCGATCCGCGGGATCACCGCGTCCGGCATTTCCAGCACCTCGCCCTTGTAGTGGATCTCCGGCTTGTGGGAACTGATGTTCATGTAGCACCGCAGCGGGTCCACCACGCGGACCGTATGCTCGCGAGCTTCCCCGGCTTCGACCAGACGCCGGGTGGAGTAGAGCTTGCGGTTGCGCGAGAGGATGACGATGTTCATCGAGCGGCGCTACTCCGTGTGTCGGGCTGCGGGTTCGCCCCGTCGGGCGGACCGCAGATAAAGGAAGCGGATGGATTGACGACGAGCCGGCGGCGCATCGCCCGCCGGCCAAGCAGCATACGAAACCCCATGCTATCGCGGTTGGTCAAGGTCAGATCGATGGGCCAGGCCTGACCGGCCAGCATGAGGCGGGTGCGGATGACCGGGCGGCGTTCCCGGTGACCGCTGGAACTGGTAACCAGGCGCTCACCGACCAGGTCTGCCGTACAGGCTATGGTGGGCTGACTGCGACGCTGAAACGGATGGATCCGGAAACGCACGCGCGCCCGGCCGTCCTCGGAGAAATGCTCGATGTGAATGGCGTGCAGCGCCGAACTGAGGGCGCCGGTGTCCACCTTGACCTTGATGGCGGGGATCTGCAGATCCGGAAGGGCGGCCCATTCCCGCCAGCCGGCCATCAGGTTGGGTGTCTGTTTGCGCATGCCGCTCCGTCAGGTGGCGGTGGGTGTGGCTCGATGCCCGGGTTCTCGGCCCTTGTAGAGGATTCACCGGCGCGAGGCAAGCCTCGGGCACAGCGGTTGGGGATGTCGTGGAGGCTGCGGCCGGGGGGCGGTGTCGTTCGTGACTAACCGCCCGTCCGTGCAGATACAGCCCGAATCCGTTAGACTGATACGCTTCTCCGGAGCAGCATCCGGGCCCCTCGGCTCGTCGTGCGGGCGCATCAGCGCCGCCGACGGATCGCGTCATTCGAGTCACAGCGTCCGCGGGTCCGGGCCGCTTCCGGTGGCCGTGATCCCCGGTGCCTGGTACCTGGATCACGTCATTTCTCTTTGACAACATCGAGGGAGCCGCATGTTCAACAGCGACCTGAACATCGCCAGCTTTGATCCCGAACTCTGGGATTCCATTCAGAAGGAAACGCGCCGGCAGGAAGAGCACATCGAGCTCATCGCGTCCGAGAACTATGCGAGCCCGCTGGTCATGGAAGCCCAGGGCAGTGTCCTGACCAACAAGTACGCCGAAGGCTATCCCGGCAAGCGCTACTATGGCGGCTGCGAATTCGTCGACGAAGCCGAGCGCCTGGCCATCGAGCGCGCCAAGCAGCTGTTCGGCGCCGACTATGCCAACGTCCAGCCGCACAGCGGCTCCCAGGCCAATGCCGCCGTGTATCTGGCGCTGGCCTCGCCCGGCGACACCATTCTCGGCATGAGCCTGGACCACGGCGGTCACCTCACCCACGGCGCCAAGGTCAACTTCTCCGGCAAGATCTTCAACGCCGTGCAGTACGGGCTGGATCCGGAGACCGGCGAGATCGACTACAAGCAGGTGGATGAGCTCGCCCAGGAGCACAAGCCGAAGATCATCGTGGCCGGCTTCTCCGCTTACTCCCGTGTGGTGGACTGGGCCCGCTTCCGCGAGATCGCGGACAAGGTGGGCGCCTACCTGGTGGTGGACATGGCCCACGTCTCCGGCCTGATCGCCGCCGGCGTCTACCCGAACCCGGTGCCCTACGCCGACGCCTGCACCACCACCACGCACAAGACCCTGCGCGGCCCGCGCGGCGGCCTGATCGTCGCCCGCGACAACCCGGAGATCACCAAGAAGTTCCAGTCGCTGATCTTCCCGGGCACCCAGGGCGGCCCGTTGATGCACGTGATCGCCGCCAAGGCCGTGGCGTTCAAGGAAGCGTTGGGCCCCGACTTCAACGCCTACCAGCAGCGCGTGGTGGACAATGCCCGCGCCATGGCCAAGACGGTGCAGGAGCGCGGCTACAACGTGGTCTCCGGCGGCACCGACAACCACCTGTTTCTGATCGATCTGGTGGACAAGGGGCTGACCGGCAAGGACGCGGACGCCGCGCTCGGCGAGGCCCACATCACGGTGAACAAGAACACTGTGCCCAACGATCCCCAGTCGCCGTTCGTGACCTCCGGCCTGCGGATCGGCACGCCGGCGATCACCACCCGCGGCTTCGACACCGAGGATGCCAGTCAGCTCGCCCACTGGATCTGCGATGTGCTGGACAACATCTCGGATCAGTCGGTGATTGGCCGCGTGCGTGATCAGGTGATCGAGATCTGCCGCCGCAAGCCGGTCTACCAGGCGAACCAGGGCTGACCGACGCGCATGCGCTGCCCGTACTGCCAGGCTCAGGACACCCGGGTCGTCGACTCCCGCCTCGCGCGGGAGGGCGACCAGGTGCGCCGTCGTCGGGAGTGCGGGCAGTGCGGCGAGCGCTTCACCACGTTCGAGACCGCGGAGCTGCTGATGCCGCGGATGGTGAAGCAGGATGGCACCCGAGAGCCGTTCGACGAGGACAAGCTTCGCACCGGCATGCTCCGGGCACTGGAGAAGCGCCCCGTGGATACGGATCGCATCGAGGCGTCCATCCACCGGATTATTCGCAATATCCGCGCCCAGGGTGAACGGGAGATTCCTACCCGGGAGCTCGGGCACTGGGTCATGGAAGAGCTTCGGGAACTCGACAAGGTCGCGTTCGTGCGGTTTGCATCGGTCTACCGCAGCTTCGAGGACGTGAGCGCCTTCCGTGAAGTCATCGAGGGCCTGGAAGAGACGCCCCCGTCCGCTTCAGACTAGCGACACCTGCCGATGACCCCGCCGACGATCGACCATCGCTCCACCAGTGACCATCGCTGGATGGCCCGCGCCCTGCAGCTTGCCCGGCTTGGTCTGTGGACGACACGCCCCAACCCCCGGGTCGGTTGCGTGATCGTGCGCGAGGGCGAGAACGTGGGCGAGGGCTGGCACGCCCGCGCCGGCGAAGCCCATGCCGAAGTCAACGCGCTGCGGGCAGCCGGTGAAGCGGCGCGCGGGGCCACCGCCTACGTGACACTGGAGCCGTGCTCCCACCACGGCCGTACTCCGCCCTGTGTGGATGCTCTGATCGCCGCCGGCGTCAGCCGTGTCGTGATCGCCACACGTGATCCGAATCCGGCCGTGGCCGGGGCCGGTCTCGTGCGTCTGCGCGAGGCCGGCATTCAGGTCACCGAAGGCATCGCCGAGGCCGAGGCAGTGGACCTGAACGCCGGTTTCATGCGTCGCATGACTCAGGGTCGCCCCTGGGTGCGGGCCAAGCTGGCCGCAAGCCTGGACGGGCGCACCGCCATGGCCTCCGGCGAGAGCCGCTGGATCACCGGCAGCGCGGCGCGCGCCGATGTGCACCGGTGGCGGGCCCGCTCCTGTGCCGTGGTGACCGGCCGTGGCACCGTGGTCGCCGACGATCCGGCCATGACCGTCCGGGACGTGCCGGACGCCGCCGATGTGCCGCCGCCGCTGCGCGTGGTGCTGGACAGCCGGCTGCAGATGCCGGCGGATGCGGCCATACTGCGTCAGCCAGGGCCGGTGCTGATTCTCACGGCGTGCGACAACGGCCGGCACCGCGCCGCCCTGGAGGCGGCCGGCGCCGAAGTGGAAAAAGTGCCGTCCGGCCCCCATGGTCTGGATCTGGATGCGGTGCTGCGTGCCCTTGGCCGCCGACAGATCAACGAAGTACTGGTGGAGGCCGGGCCAACGCTGGTCGGCGCCTTCGTCGCGGCGACGCTGGTGGATGAGCTGATCCTGTACCAGGCGCCCCATCTCATGGGGCACGAAGGGCGGCCGCTGCTGCATCTGCCGGGGCTGGAGCGCATGGCCCAGCGGTTGCCGTTACGGCTACTGGACGTCCGCCAGCTCGGCGATGACGTCCGCATTCTGGCGCGACCGGAATCAGGTCAGGAGGGTTAACCATGTTTACCGGGATCATTCAGGCCGTAGGCGAGGTGGCCGCCCTGGAGCGGCGCGGTGACGACGCGCGCCTGCGCATTCGCACCGGGGAGCTGCCGCTCGACGACGTGGCCATTGGCGACAGCATCGCCGTCAACGGTGTGTGCCTGACCGCCATCGAGCTGCCCGGTGACGGATTCGGCGCGGATGTGTCCGTGGAGTCCCTGGACCGGACCAGCCTCGGAGCCCTGGATACGGGCAGCCGGGTCAACCTGGAAAAGGCGCTGACGCCGTCCACACCGCTCGGCGGGCATCTGGTCAGCGGTCACGTGGATGGCCTCGGCACCGTCGTGGAACGGCGGCAGGACGGCCGCTCCTGGCGGTTCACGTTCCGCGCTCCGGATCGGCTGGCGCGCTACATTGCCGAGAAGGGCTCGATCTGCATCGACGGCGTCAGCCTGACGGTGAACGGCGTAGATGGCGCCTGTTTCGATGTCAATATCGTGCCGCACACGATGGACGCCACCCGCTTCGGCGGGTATCGTCCCGGCCAGTCGGTGAATCTGGAAGTGGATGTTATTGCCCGTTATCTGGAGCGCCTGATGCTCGGCGACGGGGCGGCCGAACCCGGAAGTGCCGGCATTACCCGCGAGTTTCTTGCCCGGAACGGTTTTCGCGCCGACTGAACCCCACCGGTGGCGCCGCCAGCAGGGCCCCGCAGCAACAGGACGAACACCATGGCCATGAACAGTGTTGAGGAGATCATCGAGGACCTGAGCCAGGGCCGGATGGTCGTCATCATGGATGACGAGGACCGGGAGAATGAAGGCGACCTGGTCATGGCGTCCAGCATGGTCCGCCCGGAGGACATCAACTTCATGGCCCGCTACGGCCGGGGGCTGGTCTGCATGACCCTGACCCGCGACCGCTGCGCGCAGCTTCGTCTGCCGCTCATGGTCGGTGGCACGGACGAGGCGCAGAGCACCAACTTCACCGTCTCCATCGAGGCCAGCACCGGCGTGACCACCGGCATTTCCGCCGCCGACCGGGCGCGCACCGTTCAGGCGGCCGTGGCGCCCCACGCCAGGCCGGAGGACATCACCCAGCCCGGTCACATCTTCCCGCTGATGGCACAGCCCGGTGGCGTGCTGACCCGGGCCGGGCATACGGAGGCGGGCTGTGATCTGGCGCGCATGGCGGGCTTCGAGCCTTCGTCGGTGATCGTGGAGATCCTCAACGAGGACGGCACCATGGCGCGGCGCGACGACCTGATCGCCTTCGCGCGCGAGCACGGTCTCAAGATCGGCACCGTGGCCGACCTGATCGCCTACCGCGTGCGCAACGAGCGTACTGTGGAGCGGGTCGCCGACTGCGAACTGCCCACCGAGTTCGGGCCGTTCCATCTCTACGCCTATCAGGACAACGTCGACGACGCCCTGCATTTCGCCCTGGTCAAAGGGCGCCCCGATCCGGACGCGCCAACGCTGGTGCGCGTGCATCTGCAGAATACCCTCTCGGACATGTTCGCCAGCACCGGCCCCCTCTGCGGCTGGCCGTTGCGGGCGGCACTGCGGCAGGTGGCCGATGCTGGCGAGGGCGTCGTGGTGGTCCTGCGGGGCAACGAGGACGACTCCGCGCTGCTCAAGCGCATGCACGAATATCACCGTCAGGCGGAGCGGCCGGATGACGACCCCACGGCCCAGTCCAGCGGCGACCTCCGCACCTACGGCAAGGGCGCCCAGATCCTGTCCGATCTGGGCGTGCGGCGCATGCGGGTACTCAGCGCGCCCAAGCGCATGCATGCGCTATCGGGCTTCGGCATGGAAGTGGTTGAATACGTGGACCCGGAGTAAGCGCGGGGCCGACTGCAATCCAGAAACGTGGAAACAGGTGCAATGAAGACAATCGAGGGTGATTTCACGTCCGTTGACGGCCAGTACGCCATTATCGTGGGCCGGTTCAACGCCTTCGTGGTGGACAGCCTGCTGGGCGGTGCGCTGGACGCACTCAAGCGCCACGGCGTCGGTGAAGACCACCTGACCGTAGTGCGTGCGCCGGGAGCCTGGGAATTGCCACTGGTGGCCGACAGGGTCGCCGCGTCCGGCAAGTACGATGCGGTCATCGCCCTGGGCGCCGTCATCCGTGGTGGGACGCCCCATTTCGACTATGTCGCCGGCGAATGCAGCAAGGGGCTCGGGCAGATCGCGACCAGCCGCGACCTGCCCGTTGCCTTCGGCGTGCTCACCGTCGATTCCATCGAGCAGGCCATCGAGCGGGCTGGTACCAAGGCCGGCAACAAAGGGGCCGAAGCGGCCATGTCCGCCATGGAGATGGTCAGCCTGCTGCGGAGGCTCGATAGCTGAACGCCATGGCGAGAACGCGAAACAGGCAGAACGACAATCGCCAGCGCCGTGCGGCGCGGCAACGGGCACTGCAGGCCCTTTACCAGTGGCAGCTCACGGGGCAGAGTGCCCGTGATATCGAGGGGCAGTTCCTTCCGGCCGAGGACGACCAGCCACCACCGGAGCGGCCGCCCGCCGTGGAGCCGGACCGGGAGCTGGAAGAAGCCCTGGACATGGCGGATACCGATCTGGAGCTGTTCCGCGAACTGTTGCATGGTGTACTGGAGCGCATGGAGGAGTGGGACGCCCAGATCACGCCGCATCTCGATCGCGCCATGGCCAGTCTTGATCCGGTGGAGCGCCTGGTGCTGCGGATGGGCGCCTACGAGCTCAACGAGCGTCTCGACATTCCGTACCGGGTGGTCATCAACGAGGCCGTGGAGCTTGCCAAGTGCTTTGGCGCAGAGGCGAGCCACAAGTACATCAACGGCGTGCTGGACAAGGTCGCCCGCGGCCAGACCATGCGTGCCGCGGAAATCGAACGCCCGCGCGGCCGGCGCTGAACCCCGCGGACGCGGCGCTCCGGCAGGACGGGAGACGGCATGACGGAATTCGACCTGATCCGCACCTACTTCAGCGACGTCGGCTCGCGGCGTCAGGACGTTCTGGTGGGCGTCGGCGACGATGGCGCCGTGCTCCAGCCGCCGGCCGGCCACTCGCTGGTGATGGCCACCGACTGCCTGGTCAACGGCGTTCACTTCCCCGTGGACGCCCCCGCCGATGCCATCGGCGAGAAGGCCCTCGCCGTGAATCTCAGCGATCTCGCCGCCATGGGGGCCCAGCCCGCCTGGTTCCAGTTGGCACTTACGCTCCCGGAGGCAGACGACCACTGGCTGCGGCAGTTCTCGCGCGGGCTCGCGCGCGTCGCGACCTATCATCAGATGCGCCTCGTGGGTGGGGATACCGCCAGGGGCCCGCTCAACATCACCATCCAGGTGGTCGGGTTCGTGCCTGCGGGCACCGCGCTGCGGCGCCGGGGAGCGCGCCCCGGTGACGCCGTAGTGGTCAGCGGCACTCTGGGCGATGCGGCCCTGGGCCTGTCGCTGTGGCGGGGCAGGGCGGACCGGGATGATCCCGACGTGGCCTACCTGCTGGACCGGCTGCACCGGCCCACGCCCCGGGTCAGCCTGGGGCAGGCCCTGCGCGGGCGCGCCACCGCGGCCGTGGATGTCTCCGACGGGCTTGCTGCGGATCTTGGCCATCTGCTCGTCGCCGACAATCTTGGTGCCACGCTGGATGTGGACCGGGTGCCGCTGTCCGAGCCGGGGTTGCGCTTCGGCGGTCGCGAGCGCCAGTGGCAGGCGGCGCTCACCGGCGGGGACGACTACGAACTGTGCTTTACCGTGCCGCGCTCGCGGCTGCACGAGCTGGACGCCATCGCCAGCCGTCTGGGCGTGGCGCTGACGCGCATCGGCCACGTGCAGCCCGAGCCGGGCCTGCGGCTGATGCGCTCGGACCGGACACCCGTGTCGCTGGAGACCCCTGGTTACAGCCATTTCCCGGAGGCCACCTGATGGCGGAATCCGATGGCGCCCCATCCCTGCGCGGCCGCGCCCGCCTGAGCAATCCCGTTCATTTCCTGGCCCTTGGCTTCGGTACCGGGCTGGCGCCGAAAGCGCCGGGTACCGTCGGCACCCTTGCGGGGCTGCCGGTCTATGCGTTGCTGCTGCCGCTGCCCCTGTGGGGCTACCTGCTGGCGACCCTGGCGGTCATCGTCGCCGGCATCTGGATCTGCGACCGTGCGGCACGGGATTTCGGTGTGCACGACCATCCGGCCATCGTCTGGGATGAAGTGGCCGGGTTTCTCGTGACCATGATCGCGGCTCCGGTCGGTCTCGTCTGGGTACTGCTCGGCTTTTTGCTGTTTCGCGTCTTCGATGTGCTCAAGCCCTGGCCCATCGGCTGGCTGGACCGGCGCGTGGGTGGTGGCTTCGGCATCATGGTGGACGACATACTGGCCGGCCTGTACGCGGCGGTCTGCCTGCAGGTGATTGTGCGGGTCGCAGGGGCCTGAATGCTGGGACGGGCGGTACGCGCACTGGTGGTTGTGGTCCTGGTCGGGGTGCTGGTCGGTGTCGCGCTGTTTGGCGGGCAGCGGTACCTGGAGAACCGGGTCGCAGCGGCCGTGGATCGCCTGCTCGACGATCTGCCCGCCTACCTCGATGGCAGCTATGCGGCCGTTACCGTCAATCCCTTCGACCGGACAGCGGCGGTTCACGATCTGCGCCTCGAGGGCACGGGGCTGTTTCCCGATGTCCGTGTCCGCCGTGTCAGCATCGCCAACTACAGCGGCGGCACGGTTCTGCCCGAGTCACTGGACCTGCGCCTTCACGACGTGCACTGGGAGCGGGGCGGGTGGCCGCAGACACTGGAGGCGGTGGAGAATGCCCTCAATGGCCCGGTGGTCGGCGATATCGCGCTGGCCATGACGTTCCAGCCGGACAGCCGCCGGCTGGAGATCGACAGCCTGGCGGTGGCGTTGCACAGCGGGGATGCCATCGAGGTGCGCGGCCGCTTCCTGCTGGGGGATCGCGGCTTGCTGGATCACCCCTACGACGGTCCCGCGTCCGGGCTGGAGCTGCTGGAGTTCGATGGCCGCTGGCGGGACACCGGCCTGCTCCACAGCCTCATCGACCGGCTGGCGCGGGAGCAGGGAATGACCGGCCCGACTCTGAGCGCCAACGTGCTCGGGGAGCTCGAATGGGCGGTGGCGGAGTGGGACGATCCCCGCCTTGATGCCGGCATGGACGCCCTGCGTGCGTTCTTCCGCGAACCCGGTCTGTTGCACCTGCGCATTGCGCCGGGCGACCCGGTGAATCTGGTTCTGCTGGGTGAGCGGTTTCTGGTGGATCCGCCCGCCGCGTTGCAGCGGCTCGGGCCCGAACTGCGTTATACCGCCGTGTCTCCGGATGCGGAAGGGACACTCACCGCCATCGACTGAGCGATGACGGAGGTGACGCGGGTCACGCCGATTCCGTAGACTGCGGACATGTTCATACAAGCCATGCCATTCGTCCCCGGGGTCGCCGAGGGGGCGCTCAGCACCGACACGCACGCCGCTGATGTCCGCCATGTCCTGTTGATCGATTACGCCGAGCTGGAGACGTTCCGCGCCCGGCCGGCGGGGCTGATCGTCATCGGTGGCGCGCCCCTGTCGCACCCCATGACACAGCTCCAGAGCTACGGTATCCCCACGGTGGTCCTCGGCCGTCGCCAGGCCGCCGAACTGGAGACGGGCGAGACCATCCACCTGGACGGTGGCAGTGGCCAGTTGCACAGCGCCGCCGCCGGGGGCACGGATGGTGATGGCCGGGTGCCGGGCCTGCGGGCGGGGTCACCGGTCCACACCGCCGACGGCGTGCCCATCGAACTGCGCGGCAGCATCACCGGCGCAGAGGGTGCCCGCGAGGCCGTATCGGTGGGGGCGGCGGGAATCGGTATGGTCCGCACTGAGTACCTCACGCCGCCCCACGGCCGCCCGCCCGATGTCGCCTTCTATCGGGAGGCACTGGGCGAGATCTGTGCGGCGGCCGGCGATCTGCCCGTGACCTTCCGGCTCCTTGATATCTCCGTGGACAAGCGCCCGCCCTGGCTCGGGGAAATGGCCGGCATGGCCGGGCTGCTCGGCATGCAGGGATCGCGGCTGTTCGCCGTGGAGCCCGTGCGCAGTGTCGTGCGTGCCCAGGTGGCAGCCATTGCCGAGCTGGCCAGCCGGTATGATCTGCGCGTCCTGATTCCCTACGTGGCGAGCCCCGAGGAGTTCGGCCACTGGCGACAGGAACTGGGAGCCTGGCTGCCCGAGACGGTCCCCGTCGGGATCATGGCAGAGACGCCGGCTGCGGCGCTGGCCATGCCGGAGTGGCGCGAGCGGGCGGATCTGGTCTCCATCGGCTGCAACGATCTGATGCAGTGCCTGTTCGGAGCGGACCGGGACATCCCGGAGGTTGCCGGCTACCTGGATCCGTATTCGCCGCCACTGTTGCGGTTTCTGCGCATCATCGCCGGGCAGGCGGGTGCCGATTGCCAGCGCGTCCAGCTCTGCGGCTTGCTGCAGCAGCTGCCCGGTGTGCTGCCGCTGCTGATCGGGCTCGGGTACCGGCGGTTCTCCATGGCGCCGCGGCTGATTCCCACCCTGGCGCGGGTGGTGCAGGAGACCGATACGGCCGAAGCGCAGGGCCGGGCAGCATCGGTGTGCGAGGCCCCGGACTCCGATGCGGTCCACGCGCTGCTGGGGCTGGAGGCCGATGCGCGGCCGGAGATGCCCTGGAGCCGAATCTGATGTGCGACGGGAGAGCCTGATGGGACGCCCCCAGACACCGCCGCTCGCCGCCGACTGCATTATCCGTCTCGACGGCGATCCCTGCCGCATCGTGCTCATCGAACGGGCCAATCCACCGCGGGGCCGGGCGTTGCCCGGGGGCTTCGTGGACCCGGGCGAGGCCGTGGAATCCGCCGCGTGCCGCGAAGCCCTGGAGGAGACGGGGCTGGTCGTGCGGCTGGTGTGTCTGCTCGGGGTCTATTCGCATCCGGACCGGGATCCGCGTGGGCATACGGTGAGCTGTGTCTACATCGCCGATGCGCGGGGCGACCCGGTGGCCGATGATGACGCCGCGGCAGTGCACGTCGTCGACGTTGGCGCCCCCGGGCCGCTTGTCTTTGATCACGCCATGATTCTGGAGGATTATCGCTGCTGGCTGCGCACCGGCGAGGTAGCCCCCCTGCGTGGCGGCTGACGAGCAGAACTCCATGTGCATGGTTCAGACGGTATGGAGTCCCCGTCTTTGGTCTTTGCTTGCTGAAAGGTTAGTAACCATGCAGCCGTCAATCACCGACCGCGAGTACGAAATCGACGTGGGGGACGCCGTACTCCCCGGGGTACTGTCCTGTCCCGCCGGTGCCACCGGGATCGTGGTGTTTGCCCACGGCAGCGGCAGCAGCCGGTTCAGTGCCAGGAACCGCCATGTCGCTCAGACCTTCAACCGGGCGGGCCTCGCCACGCTACTTTTTGACTTGCTTACCGCCGAGGAACACTGGCGGGACGAGCGCACCCGTGAGTACCGCTTCGATATCCCGCGGCTGGGTTTGCGTCTCGTCCGAACGGTGGACTGGGTCAGCATGCACAACGACACCTGTACCCTCCGTATCGGCCTGTTCGGGGCCAGCACCGGTGCTGCGGCAACCTTGATTGCGGCGGCGGAGCGCCCGGAGGCGGTAAGTGCCCTGGTCGCTCGCGGTGGCCGTCCGGATCTGGCGGCGCCGGTTCTGGACCGGGTGCTCGCACCGACCTTACTGATCGTGGGTGGCAATGACAGCCCGGTCATCGAGATGAACCGCGAAGCCGCCCGGGAGCTGCGCTGTGAGAATCGGCTCGAGATCGTACCCGGAGCCAGCCACCTGTTCGAAGAGCCGGGCAAGCTCGAAGTCGTCGCCCAACTGGCCCGCGACTGGTTTACCCGGTTCCTTTGAGGCGCGAAGGCTGACAGTCACGGATGCGTCGCGCCGGGAGCGGTCCGGTCCGGGAGGAGGTCCCGCAATCCGTGTCGACCGCGGCCGATACACCTGTCACTCTCTTCCTCGCAGGCGATGTCATGACCGGGCGCGGTATCGATCAGATCCTGCCCCGACCCTGCTCGCCGGAGCTCTACGAGGGCCACGTCCGGGATGCCCGCGACTATGTCAGGCTGGCGGAGCGTGCCAACGGCTCCATCCCGAAGCCCGTGGCCCCTGGCTATATCTGGGGTGATGCCCTGGAGGAACTCGGCCGGGTTGCGCCGGATCTGCGCATCGTCAACCTGGAGACCAGCATCACGCGGCATGCGCACCCGTGGCCGGGGAAGGGCATCCACTACCGTATGCACCCGGATAACGCCACCTGCCTGCAGGCCGGCGGCATCCACTGCTGCACGCTGGCCAACAATCACGTACTGGACTGGGGCTACCCTGGTCTCGCGGAGACGTGCCAGGTCCTTGATTCGCTCGGCATCACGTCCCGGTCGCCCACCGTGATATCGCCCGCTACCTGATCGATTGCGGGGCCGATGTCATCCACGGTCACTCGGCCCATCACCCACGCCCCATCGAGATCTACCGTGGGCGCCCCATCCTGTACGGCTGTGGCGATTTCATCAACGACTATGAAGGCATCGGCGGCTACGAATCCTTTCTCCCCGACCTCGCCCCCATGTACTTCTGCAGGTTTCTGCCGGTCAGTGAACGGCTGCAGGCGCTCTGGATCACGCCACTACGCCGCACGCGCCTGCGCCTGCAACGGGCCGGGGAGGAAGAGACACACGGGCTCCAGGACATGCTCAACCGGAATCGTCTCGCTGACAGCCCGCGCCTCCGGCGTGACGGAGAGGGAAACCTGCGCATAACCGCCGAGTAACGCCAGCCACAAGCAGCCCCGGCCCCCTTTCCCGGATCGGAGCCGGGGCGCGGAGTATCACCGGTCACCTTGCAGCCGGAGGCCATATGGGCGTTCTCTCAAGTCCGGTAACCGCAGAAATCGCCCAGGCGCCCATCCATGAGCGCTTCCTCGCCCGAGGAGAGCGTGCCCTCCGGATTCAGCGCCCAGTCACCGATATCCGCACGCACCACGGTGCCCTGCAGGTCGCGGGTGAGCATGTGGTATCCCTCGCCGTAGAGGGCGGCGCGCCACTGGTCCGGGTTGGGCAGGCGGCGGAACATCTCGCAGGTCGGGCGTCGCGGAATGATCTGGTCCTTCTCGCCGTAGAGCACCAGCGTGCGGCCGCGGTAGTCGGGAATCGCGGACTGGGCGTGGTCCATCAGGTTGGCGAGGCCGCTCAGAGCGTCAACCCGGGCACCGCGCTGGATCAACGGATCGCGGCCCAGGGCGCGCAGCATCTCGCGGTTGTCGGATGGTCGCACCTCCAGCCCGCTGCCCGTGAGCTTGCGTTCCGGCGCCACCCACGATGCCGCCCACAGCCCGAAGCGCTGGTACCAGGGCATGCTGCCCCGGTTCCACACCGCCGGTGCAAGCAGAATGGTGCCGTCGATATCCAGATCCGGGTGCCGGGCGTGGGTGACCAGCGTCACCGCGCCACCCATGCTCTCGCCGGCAATATACAGCGGCGTCTCGGGGTACTGCTCGCGCAGGAGCGCGGAGAGTATCGCCAGGTCCGAGGTCATGACATCTGTGCCCGCCCAGACGCCGCGCTGTTCCGTGGCGCCGAAGCCGCGCTGATCGTAGGCGTACACGGAGATACCGCGCTCGCGTAGGTCCTGCCCCAGCACTGCCCATGCCCGGCGGTAGTCGTTGAACCCGTGGACACCGAGAATCACCGCCTCCGGGTCGCCGCCCTGGGCGCTCCAGCGGCTCATGGGCAGACGTTGCCCGTCCGGCATCGTGGCCACGCCGGGGTCCAGGCGCGGCGGGTTGGTGGGGGGTTCCGACTCCTGCACCCGCGGCCCGCAGCCCGCCAGCATCACGACCGTCACGGCCAGCAGCAGGCAACTGAGCCAGGCCGGGAAGGGCAGCAGCGGAGGTGGGGCGGGGATCGTCAGAGCCATCACTCTGTTGATACCCGAGATGCTTTCTTTTTTCCAGTCCGGTGACGCTGGCGCCCCGTGTGTTGCAGTTCGCATTCCGGGTATCCTGTGCGGACAGTGCGCAATGGGAGAGTAATGGTGTTCGGTAAACATGAAGGCGGTCCCCGGCAGCGCGCCGTCGCCGGCGTCGGTGTGGCGCTGGGGGTGGTCGCGGGGCTGGTGGTGCTGCTGGCGGGGCCCTGGTACCAGCTCGGCTGGGTGGGCGTGGGCACGGCGTTTACCATGATCGAGTACGGTGCCTGGATCGGGCTTGCCGCGGCGGTCTGCGGCTTTGCCGTGATCCTCGCCGCGCTGGTGGCCCGCAACCGGACGCGCGCGCTGGTCGGGCTCGTGGCGCTGGTGTTCGGGCTTGGCGCCGCGTCGGGGCATCTCACCATTCAGCACCGGGCCGACACGGCGCCACCCATTCACGACATCACCACCGACACCGACGACGTGCCGGCATTCGTGGTCCTGGTGGACGCCCGGGAAGCCGCGCCCAACGCCGTCGAGCATCCGGGCGAAGACGTCATCGCGCAGCAGCGTGAGGCTTACCCGGACCTGGAGTCGCGCCGCTATAACGCGTCCATGGGTGCGGTGTTCGACGCCGCCGAGGAGGCCGCCCGGGTGATGCAGTGGCGCATCGAGGCGGCCGACCGCGATGACGGCCGCATCGAGGCAGTGGCGACCACCGCCTGGTTCGGCTTCCAGGACGACGTGGTCGTCCGGTTGCGGGAGGGGGATGACGCGGTCACCGTGGATGTGCGTTCCGCATCGCGCATTGGCCGTGGTGATCTGGGCGCGAACGCCGAGCGTATTCGCGAGTATCTCGCGGCGCTGGATGCCCGCTTTGCGGGAGACGACTGATGCGGATTCAGGTGGTCAGCGATCTCCACAACGAAGTGGTGCGCCATTACTCCGGTGAGGAGCCGCCGGGGCTGCCTGATGTGGGGGCGGATGTGCTGGTCCTTGCCGGCGATATCGACAATGGCACCGAGGGGCTGCGCTGGGCGGCCGAGCAGTCGCGGGTACTGGATATCCCGTGCATCTACGTGGCGGGCAATCACGAATTCTACGGCAACCACTACCCGGATCTGCTGGACGCGCTGCGCGACGAGGCGCAGGGGACCGGGGTCCAGGTTCTCGAGCGGGATGCCGTCACCCTCGGCGGGGTGCGCTTTCTGGGGGCGACCCTGTGGACGGACTTTGCCGGCGACGGCCGGTTTCCGCCCTCGCGGGTCATGCCGGCGGTGGGGCAGTACATGCCCGACTACCAGCGCATCCAGGTCAACGGCGAAGACGACCCGCTGACCCCGGAGATGACCCGCGTCTGCCACCGGCAGACCCGCGCCTGGCTCTACGAGGAGCTGACGTCGGAGACCGCGCAGCCGACTGTGGTGGTGACCCATGCCGCGCCGCTGCTGGACTGCGCCCACCCCGAGTATGGCCTGAACGAGATCGCCACGGCCTTCGTCAGCGATCTGCATCCGCTGTTGGCGGAAGGCGCGCCCACCGCCTGGATCTATGGGCATACACACGCCAACGTGGACCTCTACCATTGCGGCGTGCACGTATTGAGCAACCAGCGCGGCTATCCGGACGAGACCGTGCCGGGCGCACCGTTCGACCCGACACGGGTGATCGAGATCAACGGCGCGTGACCGCCCGGGAAGTCGCGCGTGATTCGGAGGGTTCCGCCATGCATGTGCATGTAGAACTGTGTGTCATCCCGATCGGCACCGATCCGTCGCTGGGGGCGTACATCGCCGCCTGCCAGGAGGAGCTGGAGGCGGCCGGACTCGCCGTCGAGCTGCACGCCTACGGCACCAACATCGAGGGCGAGTGGGATACCGTGTTCGCGGCCGTCAGGCGCTGTCATGAACGGCTCCACGCCATGGGCGCGCCGCGGCTGTTCACCAGCCTCAAGGTCGGCACGCGCACCGACAGGGAGCAGAGCCTGGGCGACAAGGTCGCCAGCGTCCAGAGGCACCGGGCCGGCGAATGACGGCCACCGAAGACGACACCGTGCAGCGGGATGTCCTGCGGCGGCATCGCCGCGTGGCCACAGCGTCCCTGGTCGGGGCGGCCGGCGTCTACTTCGGCACCCAGTTTGTGGAGCAGCCGGACCAGTGGGTGCTGCTGGTGCGTGCGGGGGCGGAAGCGGGCCTGATCGGCGGTATCGCCGACTGGTTCGCGGTCACCGCACTGTTCCGGCGGCCACTTGGGTTGCCCATTCCACATACCGCCATTCTGCCACGCAACAAGGAGCGGCTGGGGCGCGGTCTGGGCCGTTTCGTGTCGCGGAACTTCCTGGATCAGGACGTGGTGATGGCGCGGCTGCGTTCGGCCGATCCGTCGCTGCATCTCGGACGCTGGCTCGCCCGCCCGGAGAACGCGGACCTGGTCGCCGATCGGTTGCTGGTGCTGGCGCCGGACATCATCAACGCCTTCGAGGATCAGGAGGTCCGCGGCTTCTACCGTGACGCCCTGGCCGGACACGTCCGTCGACTGGATCTGGTGCCTGTCGTTGCGCGGTTGCTGGAGCTGTTCCTGGAAAGCCGGGACCACCAGCGGCTGTTCGATCGTTCCCTGCATCTCGCCCGGGGCCTGCTCAATCGCAATCGCGAGACCATCCGCGCCCAGGTCAGTGCGCGCAGCCGCTGGTGGGTGCCGCGGCGGTTCGACCAGCGCCTCGCCGATGCCATCATGGAAGGCGTGGAGGAGTGGCTGGGTGAGCTCGCCCAGCACGACCATCCCGTGCGCCAGGATTTCGATCGCACCGTCCACGACCTGATCGGTCAGATGCGCACCTCCGGCTCCGTGCGCGAACGACTGGACGGCATACGCGACGCCATTCTCGCCAGCGAGGAGTTGCAGGGGCTGATGGAGCAGCTCTGGGGTGACCTGCGGCAGGCGCTGCTGGACGGCGTGACCGCGGGGGACAGCGGGTTCCGGCAGTCGCTGGTGGGCAGCCTGCAGCGGTTTGGTGATACCCTGCAGGCCGATCCCGAAGCGCGTGCCCGCCTGGACGAACGGCTGGAAGCGCTGCTGCGGGAGCTGGTGCTGCCTTTCCGGGACAGTATTGGCACCTTCATCGCGGATGTGGTTCGCGACTGGCCCACGGACAGCCTGGTGGACCGGCTGGAGCTGGCAGTGGGGCGTGATCTGCAGTTCATACGGATCAACGGCACACTGGTCGGCGCGCTGGTGGGCATGGCGCTGTTTCTGGTCACCGGTGCCCTGTTCGGTTTCTGACCGATCCCTGACACAAAGCGTCGCCGCGCCACGGTGAACCACGATCCGCGAGCCCCGGCTCGTTCGTATCCCGCCAGCGGCTGACCGATTTCGAGCGAGAGGTTCGCAATGGAGTACACATCAACGCCGGGGCTGCGCCAGCGCGTCGGGCAGTGGGTGGAAAGCCGCCCCGTTCAGAACTTCATCATCGTCCTGATCTGCTTCAATGCCATCACGCTGGGGCTGGAGACGTTCGAGATCGTGCAGCACTACGCGGCGGGCCCGCTGCTCATCATCGAGCGGGCGGTGCTGACGGTGTTCGTCATCGAGATCGGGCTGAAGCTGTTCGCCTTCGACTACCGGTTTTTCCGGGAAGGCTGGAACGTCTTCGACTTCGTCATCGTCGCCATCTCGCTGCTTCCCGACTCCGGGCCGTTCTCGGTGCTGCGTGCCCTGCGCATCCTCCGCGTGCTGAGGCTGGTGGCCAAGGTGGGGCGGCTGCGCATGATCGTGGAGTCGCTGCTGAAAGCGATCCCGAGCATTGGCTGGATCGCTTTTCTGCTGGGGCTGGTGTTCTACATCTTCGGCGTCATGGGCACCAAGCTGTTCGGGGAGAGCTTCCCCGAGGACTTCGGCCACCTGGGGCTGACGCTGTTCTCGCTGTTCCAGGTGATGACCCTGGAGAGCTGGTCCGAAGAGATCGCCCGGCCGGTGATGGCGGTCTACCCGCTGGCGTGGCTCTATTTCGTGGTCTTCATCCTGCTGTCGGCGTTCACGGTGCTCAACCTCTTCATCGGTATCATCGTCAACACCATGCAGGAGCGGCACATGGAAGAGGCGGACGCCAAGCATCAGCAGACCGAGGCCAAGGCGCACGAGGAGCGTGAGCGGATGCTCCGCCTGATCGAGGAGTTGCACGAAAAGGTAGAGCGGCTGGAGAACCGGCTGGGGAGGCGCTGACCAATTCCCATGGGGAAGCGCTGACCGCGGCGGGGTCAGTGGGCCCGGCGGATCGCCGCGTCCCGGAACCAGCGCCGCAGCAGTCCGTGGCGTGGTGAGAATACCAGCGCCAGCAGGAACAGCGTCGAGGCTACCACCACGATGCTGCCGCCGGAGGCGAGATTGAAGTAGTAGGCCAGGTACAGGCCGATGATCGCCGAGAACACGCCCACACCGATGGCGATGGCGAGCATCACCGGCAGGCGGTCGGTGAGCAGGTGAGCGGTGGCGCCCGGGGTGGCCAGCATCGCCACCACGAGGATGATGCCCACCGTCTCCAGGCTCGCCACGATGGTCAGCGTCAGCAGCAGGATCAGGCCGTAGTGGATGCGGCCGGAGTGGAAGCCGAGCGCCCGCGTCTGGACGGGGTCGAAGGTGTAGAGCAGCAGCTCCTTGTAGAACAGAGCCACCGCCGCCACGGCGATCAGGCCCGCGATGATGGTCAGCAGCAGCGCCGCGGGCTGGACCCCCAGGACGTTGCCGAACAGGATGTGCATCAGGTGCGTGCTGGAGGCGATCTGGCTGATGATGACCACGCCGATGGCGAACGCCGCGGTGAACATCACGCCCATGGCCGCGTCCGCCTTCAGGCGCGTGTGCCGCTCGATGGCGCCGATTCCGAGAGACGTGAGCGCGCCGGTTATGAACGCGCCGATGAAAAAGGGCCACCCCACCAGGTAGGCGATGGCGACGCCGGGCAGGACGGCGTGGGAGATGGCGTCGCCGAGCAGTGACCACCGCTTGAGCACGATGAAGCACGACAGCAGCCCGCAGGTCGCGCCCACCACGATGGCGGTGAGCAGGGCGCGCTGCATGAACGCGTACTGGAACGGCTCGGCGATGCTCTCGGGCAGCAGGCCCACCACGCCCATCAGCCCGCCCAGCAGGACGTCCACCACGTTACGGCTGAACGCATCGAATCCCTCCACCATGGCGCTCAGGCGTCCTCCTCGTCAGCGGCAGGCGTCTGCGTCAGCCAGTTGGGCGCCGCGGTGCGTGTGAGCATGTCGTCGCGCAGCATCTCCGCCGGCGGGCCGATATCGATCACCGAGCGGTTCAGCAGCAGCACCTGGTCCGCGTACTTCATGGTGTTCACCAGATCGTGGGTGACCATCACGATGGTCTGTCCGCGTTCGCGCTGGCGGCGCAGCACGTCCAGAATCAGGCGGCGACTGTCCTTGTCCAGTCCCACCAGGGGCTCGTCCAGCAGCACCAGTGGTGCCTCCTGGGTGAGCATGCGCGCCAGCAGGACGCGCTTTTTCTGACCCCCCGAGAGCTGTCCGATGGGGCGTCTGGCCAGGTGATCCATGCGCACCTCGGCCAGGGCGCGTGCACAGATCTCCCGGTGCCGGTCGGCACTCAGCCGCGCGGGCAGGAACCGGCGCCACAGGGCGTCCCGGCGCATGTGCCCGTAGCGACCGGTCATGACCGTATCCCACACGGAGATGGGGAAATCCCACTCTAGGTTCTCGTGCTGCGGCATGTAGGCCACTTCACTGCGCCGCCGGCACGCCTCCGGGTCGCCACCGAAGAGCTTCACGTCCCCGCGCACCGGTGTCAGGGAACCGGCCAGGATGGTCAGCAGCGTGGTCTTGCCCGAGCCGTTCGGGCCGATGACGGTGTGCCACTGCCCGGCGCCCAGTTCGAAGGAGACGTTGTCCAGCACCGGTGCACCGTCATAGGCCGCGGTCAGCCCCGATACGGACACGGCGCTGTCCGCCTGCGCTGACTGATACGGGGCGGGGTTCGCGGCCATGGCAGTCAGGGGGCCAGCCGGTCCGCAAGCATGCGCGCGTTGTGGCGCAGCATGGCGGGGTAATCGGGTGCATCGCCGTCGGCCGCGCTCAGGGAGTCCACGTACAGCGGCCCGTGGTAGGGGACGCCGGTGTCACCCGAGATGCTGCGCACGTGGCGGTCGGAAATGGTGCTCTCCCAAAATAGTGCTTTCGGCTGGCGCTCCTGAATGACGTCGGTCACCCGGGCGACCTGTCGCGGGGTGCCTTCCTCCTCGGAGTTGGTGCCCCAGATGCCATCGTGGTGGAAATCGAACGCATCGGCGAAGTAGAGAAAGGCCGCTTCGCTAGTGATGAGCGTGCGCTGATCATCGGGGATGACGGCCAGAATGGTCTCGATTTCGTTGAAAAGAGCGTCCATCTCCTCGGCAAACGCGTCGGCCCGCGACTGGAACCGGTCGGCGTGTTCCGGGGCCCGGTCGCCCAGGGCATCGGCGATGGCCTGACCGTATGCGGCGGCGGCGCGTGGGTCCATCCACAGGTGTGGGTCCGGATCCCCTTCCAGGTCGCCGGTGACGATGCCCAGGGTCTCCCGGCCGCTCTCTTCGGCAACCGGGACCACCGGCGTGCCGTCCTGGATGGTAGCCCGAACCTGACGCATCCACTGCTCCAGGTTGTAGCCGTTGTAGAAGATCACGTCGGCCTCTTCCAGGGCCGCGAAGTTGCGGGCGTTCAGCTCCCATTCGTGCACTTCGGCACCGACCGGCGTGAGGCTGGTGAGCTCGATGGCGTCACCGCCGATGCGGTCGGTGATGTCCGCGAGAATCGAGAAGGTGGCAACGACCTTGAGGCGCTCGTCAGGGGCGGCCTGCGCCGGAAGGATAACAAGCAGCAGACCGAACAGCGCAGCAATGGTGAGACGACGCATGGCTCTTCCTTTAGATTGAGTCTAATTCTCACTTATTATGACAGGCACACGCGTCTGGAAGTCAATGCGCGGGATGAGCGGGTACGCCGCCGCGCGTTAGTGGATCAGCACTTCCTCGTCGCCGGGCATGCCGATCCCCCGCCGGAGCAGCAGGGTGCCGCTCTGCCGGTGCAGTTCGGTGACCGCCTGGCGCCAGGAGATGGCGGCTTCCACTTCCTCCAGCTGGCTCTCCAGCAGGTCGCGCTGCGCCTGAGCGACCACCAGCGCGGTGGTCTCGCCCACCTCGAAGCGGGCCTGCTCGGCGCGCAGGACTTCCTCCTGCAGGCGCCGGGTGACGGCAACGGCGTCCACCTGCTCGCGGGTGCGCTCCACCTCCAGCCAGGCATTGCGCACGTCCAGGTCCACCAGTTGCCGCAGATTGGCCACCGCTTCGCCGGCCCGTTCGCGGTTGAACAGGGCGCGGTCGCGCTGGGCAGTCTCCGCCCGACGGAACACCGGCGTCTCCACCTGGATGCCGGCGCGGAAGTCGTACCCCGGGCCGTCCACGTCGCGCCAGGAGTCACCGAAGCTGTCGGCGTAACCGGTCTTGCCGAGGGTGACGAAGAAGTCCAGCCGCGGCAGCATGCCGTCGCGGGTGCGCACTACCTCCAGCTCGCCGCGCCGGATCTGCAGGCGGGCTTCGTTGAGGTCCGGGCGCAGGCCGCGGCCGAGCTGGACGTGCTCGCGGACCTCGCCAAGCGGCAGGGGCACCACGTCCGGTTCGTCCTCAGCCTCCAGCGCCGTATCCCAGGTGGCGCCGGGCGGGTTCATGAGGCGCAGCAGGGACAGGCGCGCGCTCTCCCGCTGGCTGCGTACATCGATCAACCCCTGGCGGCGCAGGGCCACTTCCGCCTGGGCCGCGGTCTCGTCGGTTTCCGGCCGGTCGCCCACGCTGATGCGCCGCCGGGTCTCCTCCAGCTGCTGTTCCGCCACATCCAGCGCTTCCTCGAAGATCGCCACCTGCTCCTCGGCGAGCACGTAGCTCCAGTAGGCGTTCTCCACCTCGGCCACCAGGGCTTCGGCAAAGCCGCGCAGCTCGTAGACGCTGGCGAGGGTGTCGATCTCCGCCTGGCGCAGGTTGGCGAGGTTGGAGTCGATGCGCCCACCCTGAAGCAGGGCCTGGGTGAGGGTGATGCCAAGGCGGCTTGCGTACTGTTCCTCGACTCCGGACCGGTCGGCGCGGTCACTACGCACGGACAGTTCCAGATCGGTGCCGGTGGGAAGCGACTGGCGCAGCCCGCCCTCGATGCGCTCGGTCTCCGTGCGTCGTTCCTCAGGGGGCTCGGCCAGTTCCTGGAATTGCTGCACGACCCGGTCGCGGCCGATGCTCATCTCGCCGAAGATCACCGGGTCGAAGACGGCGCGCTCCACCGCCTCGAAGGTGCCGGCGATGGCGGGCTGGAGCTGCTCCGAGGCCAGCGAGCGGTTGTTCTCCAGGGTCAGGAGGACGGCGTCCTCCACGGACAGGGACAGGGGCACGTCGTCCACCGGCTCGGGGCCCGTCCAGTCCAGCGGCAGGGACAGATCCAGCTCGGCGCCGGTTGCCTCCCGGGGCGGGTCACGGTCCAGCTGGTCCACGGTTCCATCCGGGGCCGTGACACCCGGATCAACCGGCCGGGCATCGATGAGCGCCCGCGCAGCGTCGCCGGGTTGATCCGCCGATAGCATGGGTACGGCCAGTGCGGTTGCAGCGAGCAGGGCGGCCGGCAGTGCGGTGGATGGCCTCATGGGCGATGCTCCCGATGGAACAGGGTGTAGAGCACGGGAATGACGAACAGCGCGATGGCGGTGGAACTCAGCAGTCCGCCGATGACGGCACGGGCCATGGGCGCCTGGGCTTCGCCGCCTTCACCGATACCCAGCGCCAGGGGCAGTAGGGCGAGAATGGTGGTCAGCGACGTCATGAGAATGGGCCGCAGGCGCCGCCGCGCCGCTTCCCGCACCGCGGCGCCCACGGCGAAGCCGTCGTGGGTCCGCAGGCGCGCGCTCTGGTCCACCAGCAGGATGGCGTTGTTCACGGCGATGCCCACCAGCATGATACAGCCGATCAGCGACTGGGTGTTCAGTGTGGTGCCGGTGGCGAGCAGCAGGCCCACTACGCCGATGGCGGCCATGGGGACGGCGCCCATGACGATCAGCGGGTCCCGGAACGATTCATACAGGCTCGCCAGCACCATGTAGACCAGGGCGATGGCCAGCAGCATGGACAGGCCTAGTTCGGAGAACGCCGCCTCCTGCTCCTCGTAATCGCCCGCGAAGGTGATGTCCACGCCGCGCGGCAGGGGCATGTCGGCCAGGGCCGCGCGGGCATCCGCCACCACCGACCCTAGGTCGCGTTCCGAGACGTTGGCGGAGACGGTGTTCAGGCGCTGCTGTTCCTTGCGGAAGATCTGGATCGGCCCCTCCGAAGGCTCCAGGGTGACGACGTTGCGCAGCGCGATGTTGCCGCCGTCGGGGCCCGGGATGCTCAGGGCCAGCAGGTCGTCGGTGCTCATGCGCCGGGCGTCCTGAAGCTGGACGCGGATCGGGTGTTCGCTGCCGCCGTCACGGAACTGGCCGGTGGTGCTTCCGCCCAGGGCCGTTTCGATGGTGCGGGCCACGCGGCCGACACTCAGGCCCAGGTCTGCCGCGCGTTCGCGGTTGACCCGCACCAGTTCCTGGGGCGTGCCGTCTTCCCGGGCCAGGGCGATGTCGGTGATGCCCGCCACATCCTCCAGGCGGTCGGCTACCTCCCGGGCCACGGCGTCCAGGGTCTCCAGCTCGAACCCCTGGATGTCGATCTCCAGCTGCTCCTCGCCGCCTCCGCCCAGGCGCCTGAACACCATGCCCTGGCTGGCACGCACGCGCACCGTGGCGCCGGCGGTGTCGGTGAGGCGGCGGCGCAGGTCAGTGGCGATGTCTTCACTGCTGCGGCTGCGCTCCGCCAGGGGGACGAGGCTCATGGTGATGTCGGCCCGGGCCGGGGAGCTGGCGCGGAAGGTGGACGAGCCCACGCTCACGACCGTGTTCTCGATCTCCGGTACGGCCGCATGGATGATCGCCTCGGCCCGCTGGACCTGTTCGTCGATCACCTCCAGGCGGGTGCCCGGCTCCATTTCGAAGCTCACGCGCACCTCGCCGTCGTCGGTGGCAGGCATGAACTCCGTGCCGAGGCGCGGCACCACCGCGATGGCGGCAGCGAACAGGATGACGGCGCCCAGCAGCACTGCGGCGCGGTTGCCGAGCACCCACTCCAGGGTGCGCAGGTAGCCGCGTTCGAGGCCCGCGATCAGGCGCCCGCAGCCGTTGGCCAGGGGCGCGAAGATCCCCGGCGCCGTTGCCAGTTCCACCCACGGGCGGGCCATGAGCATGGGCACCAGGGTCAGGGCCACCAGCAGGGAGCAGAACAGGGCGAACGCCACCACGAAGGCCAGCTGCCGGAACAGTACGCCGGCCAGCTCCTGGGCGAAGAACATGGGCAGAAAGATGGCCAGCGTGGTGAGCGTGCTGGCGATGATGGCGGCAGCCACATCACCCGTGCCGGCGACGGCCGCGGCGCTCTGCGCCTCGCCCAGATCGCGGCGGCGGCGTGTGATGTTCTCGATGACCACGATGGCGTTGTCCACCATCAGGCCGACCCCCAGCGCCAGCCCGCCCAGGGTCATGAGGTTGAGGGTGAAGCCGCCGAAGTAGATCAGCGCGAAGGTCGTGATCACGGAGACCGGGATGGCGGTGGCCGCCACCAGCGTGGACGGGATGTTGCGCAGGAAGAACAGCAGCACCAGCACCGCCAGGCTGCCGCCGTAGAGGATGGAGCGGCTGACGTTGTCGATGGAGCGCTGGATGAACACGGCGTTGTCCACTGCCGGCACGATCTGGAGCTGCGGGTAGTCCCGTCCCAGACGCTCGATTTCGGCGTTGACGTTGCGCGCCACCTCCACGGTGTTGGCGTCCGACTGCTTGCGCACGGCCAGCCGCAGGCCGGGATCGTCGTTGATGCGGATGATGCGCGTCACCCGCTGGTGGGTGTCCTGCACGTCGGCCACCTGACCGATGGTCACCGGGGCGCCGTTGCGCACGTCGATTACCGTCGCCGTGATGTCGTCCAGGCTGCGAAATTCCCCCGGTGTCCGGATGCGGATCTCGAACAGCCCGTCCATGATGTCGCCGCCCGGGACGATCACGTTGGCGTCGCGGATGGCGTCGCGCACGTCCTGCAGGTCCAGCCCCAGGGCCTGCATCCGCTCCGGCTGCACGTCCACCCGGATCTCCCGCTCCAGTCCGCCCCAGACGTCCACCGCGGCCACGCCGCTCTGGCGCTCCAGTCGCGGCCGGATCCGGTCGTCCACCAGTTGCCGCAGCTCGATGGGGTCGAGTGGCGCGGCGACACCGATCAGGAGAATCGGCGTGTCGGCGGCGTCGAACTTGCGCACCCGCGGCCGGTCGGCATCATCGGGCAGGGCGTTGATGATGCGCTCCAGGCGGTCGCGGATGTCGTTGGAGGCCTCTTCCAGATTCGTGCCCCAGCCGAAGGCGATACGCACATTGCTGCTGCCCTCGGTGGAGGTGGAGCTGATCTCTTCGACCCCTTCCACGGCACCGACGGCTTCTTCCACCGGGCGGGTGATGAGCTGCTCGACCTCCTCGGGCCCGGCATTGGGGTACTCGGTGGTGACCGTGATGGTGGGGTAGGTGATATCCGGCAGCAGGTCGATGGGCAGCCGGCTCAGGGCCATCACGCCGATGGTCACACTGATCAGCGTGACCATGAGCGTGAGTACCGGGCGCCGGACGGTGAAACCGGCCAGGTTCACGGAGTGTGCTCCGCCGTCGCCGCGGGCTCTTCAGCGACCTGTACCGGCGTGCCGTCGGTCAGCAGATGCCGACCCAGGGTGACCACGCGGCCATCCAGGTCCGGGTCCTGCACCTCCACCCACTGACCGTCACGCACCCCCGTGGTGACCGGCACGAACCGGGCGCGGTAGCGGTCGTCGTCCCGTTCCAGGCGGAACACTCCCCGGGTGCCGTCGCGCTCCAGCAGCGCGCCGGCCGGTACGGTGGTCGCCTGCTCCCGTGAACCGGTGATGACCCGGGCATCCACGAACATGCCCGGGCGCAGGCGGTGGTCGGGGTTCGGGATCTCGATCTCCACCCGCGCCTGCCGGGAATCCTCGCCGAATACCGGGGCGATGCGCGCCACTCGGCCCTCGAACGTCTCATCGGGGTGGGCGTCGCTGCGCAGCAGAACCGTCTGCCCCCGCTGCAGTCGCGCATACTCGCGCTCCGTGGCGAACACGACGCCGCGCAGGGGATCGAGATCCACCAGTGTGAGAATCGGTTCGTTGGCCTGGACAATGGTGCCGGGGTCGGCGAGCCGCTCGGCGACCAGCCGCGTGGCGCCGTCGCCGACCCGGTCGGCGCGGATGCGCGAGTAGCCCAGGCGGATCTCCGCGGCCCGCACCGCGGCCTCGCGCTGGCTGACCTGGGCCTGGGCCAGTTCCAGGCGGGCGCGTTCCGCTTGCAGTTCGGTCTCCGCCGCTTCCAGTTCCGACTCGGAGGCGACGCGCTGCTCACGCAGCTCGCGGGTCCGGCGCAGGCGTCGCTCCGCCGCCGCAAGCGCAGCCTCCGCCTCGTTGGTGCTGGCCCGGGCGACCAGCAACTCGGCGCGCACCTGGGCCAGTTCCTGGCGGAATTCCTCGTCGTCCAGCTCGGCGAGAATCTCCCCCGATTCCACCACGTCGCCGAGGTCCACGTGCAGATAATCCAGCCGCCCCGTTATCCGGGGAGCGATGCCGACGCGGGTGGCGGCCATCAGGGAGCCACTGAACCGGGCACGTTCGGTGAGGTCGCGCTGTTCGACCGCCACCACCTCGACGGGCACGCCGCGGGCTTCGCCCGGTGTCCTGGCGGGGGAGTCGTCGCCGCCCGTGTACCAGATCAGTGCACCCAGTGCGAGACCGAGAGCAAGCACGACGCCCACCGATCCGAATTGCTTCATTGACCACCCATGCCTGTGGAATCGTCGCCGTCTTAAGAAAGGAAGTCACCGGTACGACGCTGGCCCCCGGAAGCCCGCCGACCACCGGGCTCGCGATTTGACCGCGCTCGCGGCCATGTGTTCACCCCCGGATCGGCGTGGCGCTCAGGCGTTGAACTTGCGTGCCAGCGCCTCAAGTTTCTGCTGCTTGCGTTCCTCGGCCGTCGGCTTGCGTGGCTTCGCCGCCCTGGCGTGCTGTTTGCGTTTGGCAGCCCGGCGCTGCTTCTGTTCGTCCCGCCGCTCGCGGGCGTAATTGACCGCTTCATCGCTGACTTCGCCCGCATCGCTGCCATCCAGATGAATGCGGTTGCGGCGTGCAATGGTGGCGTCCAGGTAGGCAGGGGAGCGCGTGTACAGAGCCAGGGCCTGGCGCACCAGCCAGCCCGGGGTGTCCTGTGTCTCGGGGTTGTGGGCCAGAGCCTCGCGCAGCGACTTCTGAATGCCGATGGCCAGGGGGCGAATCTGCTCCCGGTCTCTGGTGAAGCAGTCGGGGTACTGTTCGATGAGGTGGTCGAGGAAGGCGCGCGTGCGCTCGGCCCGCTGCCGTTTCTGGGTTTCACTGGTCGCCATGCGTGTGTCCTGTTGCCCGGGGCTGCCCTGCCAGCACGGCGCGATCCTGATGCGCCCGTCCACTGACGTACACTGCTGCTGGCGGGTATGCTACTAACCTTCTCAGGCGTATTGCCAGCGTGCAAGTCGGGCGCTGGAGCGCGTCATCGGCCCTTGAGTGAGTGTCCATAGCGTCCGGATGAGTCCCTGATGATCCCTCTGCTGGTGCTCGGCGCCATCATTGTTGTTGCCGCGGGTATGCCCGGACTGTGGGTGCGCCGGGTGATGCAGCGTTATCGCACGCCTGATTCCCGCTACCGCATGACCGGTGCGGAGCTGGCCCGCGACCTGCTGCAGCGCCTGGAGCTGCCCCAGGTACAGGTGGAGCAGACGACCCGGGGCGACCATTACGATCCGCTGCAGCGGCGTATCAGGCTGAGCGAGGAGAACTACGCGGGGCGGTCGCTGACCGCGGTGACCGTGGCGGCGCACGAGGTTGGTCACGCCGTCCAGGATGCCATCGGTTACCGGCCGCTGCACTGGCGTACACACATGGTGCGCTGGGCCACTGCCGGGCAGCGCCTTGGGGCCGGGTTACTCCTCGGGTTGCCGCTGATCCTGGCGGTAAGCCGGTCGCCCGCACTGCTGCTGCCAGCTGCGGCCCTCGGGGTGGCGGGTCTTGCCATGGGCGTGCTGGTTCATCTGGTGACGCTGCCCACGGAATTCGACGCCAGCTTCCGCCGGGCCATGCCGTTGCTGGAGGCAGGGTATCTACATCCCGAGGATCGCCCCCACGCACGCCGGATTCTGCAGGCGGCCGCGCTGACTTACGTGGCCGCGGCCGCCATGAGCATGCTGAACGTCTGGCTATGGCTGCGGCTGCTGCGCCCGTGAGCATCTTGCCCACGACAGCGTGACAGCGGGTTGTTATTCTGAGCACGCGCAAGTGCGGTCACGAGAGGGTGCCGGCCATGGTCGATGACACAACGCGAATCGAGACCGTTACCGGCGACATTACCCGGCAGGATGATCTGGATGCCGTGGTGAATGCCGCCAACGCCCAGTTGATGCCCGGTGGCGGAGTGGCCGGGGCGATTCACCGTGCGGCGGGGGCGGAGCTCATGGACGCATGTCGACCGCTGGCGCCCATTTCGCCCGGGCAGGCGGTGGTGACGCCGGCCTTCGGCATGCCCAATCGCTGGATCATCCACTGTCTTGGGCCCCGTTTCGGAATCGACGAACCGGCGGACACGCTGCTGGCGGACTGCTATCGGAATGCCCTGAAACTGACCGCGCAATATGATATCCAGTCCGTTGGATTTCCGGCGCTGTCCACCGGCGCGTTCGGTTATCCGTTCCGCGAGGCTGCGGTCGTCGCGGTGCAGGCCGTTGAGGATATGCTGGAGACCCTCAGCGAGCCGCCGCGGCTGATCCGGTTCGTCTTCTTCTCGGAGGTGGATCAGCACGCATTCGATGACGTGCTGAGAGCGGGATGAAACGGCGGTGCCCCGGGGTGGCCGGGCTGGTATAATCCCGCGTCGTTTCTCCGCAGCAGTGGAAGGTCTGCAAATGGCTTACGTACAGGCATTCGGCACCGTCGTCGGCGGCTACTTCCGGCAACTGGGAGTGCTGCGCGTGGCGCTACTGATCGGTTCGGTCTTCGTCATGATTATGGCGCCCGGCGGCGATGTTCGCACTGTCTACGAAGGCATGGGGTTCGTGGAGACGGTGGTGATGCCCACCCTGGCCCCGCTGTTCCTGGTCGGCCTGCTGCTGGATGCCCTCATGTCCCGCGTCTGGATGAGCGACAGCACCCCCGATGAGATCGCCCGCCTGCGGGTCATCATTCGCTCCGAACTGCTCGTGGCGCTGGTGCTCGTCATTGCCTACGCGCCGTTCTTCATGAGTATCGCCGCCTGATCAGTTCGCTCCCGTCCACATGGCGAGCAGCGTGAGCGACACGGCGCAAAGGCCCAGCATCCACGCCGTGTAGCCGAGGTTCCAGCGGGTGATGCGGGTGCCGTCGACGCCGTAGCGCCCCTGGAACGCGAGGGTGAGCCCGGAGAGCGGGCTGACGCACACGCCGAGCGCCCATCCCGCGAGAAAGGTGGCGGCCAGCAGGCTGTGGTCCGGATTGAGCGGCTCCAGCATGGTGCCGAACGTCGCCACACTGATCACCGGGTGGACGCCGACCATGGCCAGTCCGATCATGGCGACCAGCGTCAGCCATGCCTCCACTGCGCCGAATGCCTGGAAGGGCAGCCACCCCTGCGTCGTTGCCAGTACACTGCCCAGTCCCGCCGCAAGCACGCCCGCTGCCAGGAACAGTGACAGTTCGTTGCCCATGCTCGGGAGGTTTTCTTCCACCTGTTGTTTCAGCGCCCGCCGTCCTGACCGCCCTCGGGGAATCAGGGCCGCCATGGTGATCATGGGGCCCAGCAGCGTAATCAGGGCGATGACCGAGACCTCCGGGTAAAAGGCGTGAACCACCAGAACGGTGACCGCCAGTAGACCGGGCAGTGCCAGGCTGTCGTAACGGATGGGGTAACCCTGGAACCGGTGATCCACCTTGCGCCCTTCCAGGAGATAGGTGCCCAGCAGCGCCGCCGTGGCCAGCGGCAGCCCGGTCGCGATCAGGTGGCCGATGCTGGCGTCCGGCGCGAACGCCAGTGCGGCGGCCATGGACGCGAAGAAGGGCGACCAGAACGCTGCAACGGAGAAGCTGCGAGTGAGCAGAATGGTGAGCCGGCGGTCCATGCTCTGATCCCGGGTCAGGCGGTCACCCACGATGAAGACGGTGGACAGATTGATCACCGAGCCGAAGAGCTGCACCCCGATCTGCGTGTTGCGGTAGGCATCGGGGCCCGTGGGCAGGGCCGTGGTGGCGGCGCGACGGGGCATTGCCACCAGCTGCAGAAAGCTGACGCCGATCAGCAGCGAGATCAGGCCGGTATTTGCGGCCACGGCGCGCTGCCACTGGATGGCCTCCCCCTGGAACAGCCCCCAGAGCATGCCGCCCGCGCCGAGCGCCATCAGCGCGCCGCTCTGCCAGCGCGAGCGCCGGGCTATGTCCGGCAGCACCAGCAGGCATGCGATCCAGGCAGTGATGCCGGCAGCCATGCGCCATTCCGCCGCCGTCATGGCAGTGACCACCGTGAACACGGCGGTACAGGCCAGCAGCCAGCCTGCCAGACGGCGGCGGCGGAATGGTTCGGGATGTGGAACGGACATGGGGGCTCCTGTTGCCGCGGCGATTATACCGCCGGTAGCAAGGGTCGTGGGCCTCATGGACAATAGCGTCGACACCGATCGATGGAGGGGATGTCGATGCTGCTGGATACCGCGACACTGGATGCGAACGCATACGACCGGGCCGCGCTCCTGAAGGGGGGTGGGCTGGCGGGGGCGCTTCGGGCGCCGGGCAACGTGTTCAGGTTACCTGCGGCGATTGTCGTGGCGGCTGGAGGCTGAATGGATACCGTCTCCCACCTGTTGATTGGTGGCGCCATTGGCCAGCTCGCTCTGGGGCGTCGTGCAGGCAACGTGGCGGTGGCCTGGGGCGCGGCCGTTGCGCTGGTGCCGGATGTGGATGTCCCTATCGGTGAGCTGATGGGAGACGCCGCGGCACTCACTTTCCACCGCGGCATTACCCATTCCCTGCTGTTCGTGACCCTGCTGGCGCCGTTGCTCGGCTGGCTGCTGGCGCGTATCCATCGGAGCCGCGGCGTGGGCTGGCAGGGGTGGTCGCTGATGGTCTGGCTGGTGTTGCTGAGCCACCTGGTCATCGACGCCTTCACGTCCTACGGCATTCAACTGTTCCTGCCGTTCAGCGACCATGCGGTGGCGCTCGCCAGCATCTCGGTGATCGATCCGCTCTACACTCTGCCGTTGCTGCTCGCCGTGCCGGCGTTGGTGTTCTTCCGCGAGCACTCCCGCTGGCGGAGTGTGCTCGCCTGGGTGGGCGTGGCGTTGTCCAGTGCATACCTGGTGTTCACGCTCGCCCACAAGTGGTGGGTGACCACCGTGTTCGAGACGGGTCTTGAGCGGGCCGGCATCGAACACGAGCGCCTGTTCGTCAAGCCGACGGTGTTCAACAACGTGCTCTGGCGCGGGATCGCCGAGGTCGACGACGGCTACTGGGTCGGTTTCCACTCGCGTCTGGATGACGGTCCGCCGGAGACATTCATTCACTTTGAACGGCGCGCGGAGCTGCTGGCGCCCTATCGTGACGCGCCGGTGGTTCAGGATCTGCTGCAGGTCTCCGAGGGCTACTACCAGATGGCGGAACACGACGGGGAACTCCTGTTCCGGGACCTGCGCTACGGGCAGGCCTTCGAGTGGATCGGGGACGATCGGCCGCACGTGTTCACCTACCGCATCATCGCCCCGGAGGGCCCCGACGGCCCGGTGGACATCGAAACCCTGAGCCTGGAAGTGGAGGGCGACCGGGATCGCGCCACCGCCAGGGCCCTGTGGGAGCGCCTGCAGGGGCGAGACTGATTCGCCCCTGCAGTCTTGACCTGCGGGTCTGTTGTTAATAAATTAATGACAATTGAGTCATGTTTCGGAACTGCCATGTCGGACCCGTCCCTGCCACGCGATTCCGTCCCCCGCACCCGCCGTGGTGCACAGACCCGTTCCCGCCTGCTGCGGGCAGCCGAAGAGGCGTTTGGCTCCCGCGGCTACCACAGGGCCGGCATCAGTGACATCACGCTGGCGGCGGGGGTGGCCCAGGGCACGTTCTACTCCTACTTCCGCAACAAGGAAGAGGTGCTGCGGGAACTGGTGCGGAACATGGGGCGCGATCTGCGTGCGCATCTGGCGGCGGAGGTCTCCGACGCCCGGGATCGTCTCGATGCCGAGGCGCGGGGTCTGCGGGCCTTCCTGGCCTACGTGGCCGGCCACCCCTGGATGTACCGGGTGCTGCAGGAAGCGCAGTTCGTGGACGAGTCCATCTACCGCGAGTACTACGAAGCCTTCGGCGATAGCTACCTGCGCCTGCTGGATGTGGCCGAAGCCGGGGGCGAGGTCCGCCCCGGGGATAACCGCATCCGTGTCTGGGCATTGATGGGCATGGCCCATTTCCTCGGGCTGCGCTACGGGCTCTGGGAGCGGGATGTGCCTCTGGACCGTGTCGTGGATACGGTGCGCGATCTGCTCCAGCACGGCCTGGTAACCGGCGAGGAGAACGAGGAGAACAAGGGATGAACGATCCCCTGGTAATCACGACCCACGCCGAAGGCGTGGTCCGGTTGACCCTGAACAGGCCCGAGCGCCACAACGCCCTGGTGCCGGAACTGCTGGAGGCACTCTCCGAGGCGTTGGCGCAGGCACCGGCGCATGCGCCCCGGGCAATCGTGATCGCGGCCAACGGCAAGTCGTTCTCCACGGGCGGTGACGTGGCCGGGTTCTACACCGTTCCCCGGGCGCAACGGGTGGAGTACGCCCGGCGCGTGGTGGGCGCGCTGAACGGCGTCATCCTCCAGCTTCTGCGTCTGCCGGTGCCCACCATCGCCGCGGTGCACGGCATGGTCACCGGCGGCTCCCTGGGACTGGTGCTCGCCAGCGACCTGGTGGTCGCCGGGCCGCGTGCGAGCTTCTCGCCCTGGTACACCCATGTGGGCTTCAGCCCCGATGGCGGCTGGACAGCGCTGCTGCCTGAGCGGATCGGACGCGCCCGGGCGCTGGAGCTGCAGCTCTGCAACGGCGCGCTGGACGCCGACACGGCGGCGGCGCTGGGGCTGGTCCAGCGGCTGGCCCCCCACGAGGGCGTTGTGGATACCGCCCTGACGCTGGCAGACGAACTGGAGAGCCGCTGGCCGGGGAGCGTGCGCCGGACTCTGGCACTGACGCGACCCGATCTGGCCGCCGTCGAGCGCCGGCTGGAGGCCGAACTGATCAATTTCCTCGAACAGATCGGCAGTGACGAGGCGGAACAGGGGATGGCTGCCTTTCTTGGCAAGGGGTGAGGGACAAAGACACCCCGGGGGAATTCAGCAACGCGGAGGGCAAGGCCATGGACATGTTCGACCTGCTCGCGCACCGGGCCCGGGTGACACCCGAGGCGCTGGCGGTGGAAGATCTGACCGACGGTACCCGTTACACCTACGCCCAGCTCAACGAACGGGCCGCCCGCGTTGCCGCAGCGGCGACCGGAACCTGGGGGCTCGATGCCGGCGACCGCCTCGCCTACCTGGGGCACAACCGCGCCGAGTTCTTTGCTCTGCTGTTCGGCTGCGCCAAGGCGGGCGTCATTCTCGTGCCGTTGAACTGGCGGCTTGCCGTGCCCGAGCTGGACGGTCTGCTGGACGACGCCACGCCCGCCGCGCTCATCCATGGTGCCGAGTTCGCCGACGCCGCCGCATCCCTTGCCGGCAGCCGCCCGGCGCTGGTCAGCGTGGGCATGGAGGGGGGTGTCACCGGCGCGCGGGTGTACGAAGACGACGTGGCGGCGGTGACGCCCGATCCCGGGCCCCATGCGCCCCGGTCCCCGGATACGCCCTGGTATCTGCTGTATACCTCCGGCACCACCGGACGGCCGAAAGGCGTGATCCAGACCTTCCGCATGATGATGGCGAATTACTGGAACATCGGCATTCCCGTGGAACTGCGGCAGGACGATGTGCTGCTCAACGTCCTGCCCATGTTCCACACCGCCGGGATCAACCTGTATTCCAGCGCCGTCTTCCTGGTGGGCGGGGCCGTGCTGGTGCAGCGCAGTTTCGAGCCGGAGCAGGCCCTGGACGTGCTGGAGCGGCGGGCCACCGTCTTCTTCGGTGTCCCGGCCGTCTACCAGATGCTCATCGAGCAGTCCGGTTTCAGCGGTGAACGGCTCGGGCACGTGCGCTCCTGGGGCTGTGGCGGCGCACCGCTGGCGCTGTCGGTGGCCGAACGCTACGTCGCCCACGGCATCTACGTGCGCACCGGCTTCGGCATGACCGAGACTGGCCCTACCGTGTTCCTGCTGGACGAGGAGCGCGTGCTCGACAAGACCGGCTCCGTCGGGCGGCCCCAGCTGCTGGCGGAGACCCGTATCGTCGACCGTGACGGCAATGACGTGCCGCCCGGCGAGCCGGGCGAGCTGCTGATCCGCGGGCCGGGCGTCACACCGGGTTACTGGCAGCGCCCGGACGCCACCGCGGAGACCATCGAGGCCGACGGCTGGCTGCACAGCGGCGACGTGGCCCGCTGTGACTCGGACGGCTACTACTTCATCGTCGATCGCTGGAAAGACATGTTCATCTCCGGCGGCGAGAACGTCTACCCCGCGGAGGTGGAGCAGGTGCTGCTGCAGCACGACGCCGTGGCCGACGTGGCCGTCGTGGGCATGCCGGATGAGCGCTGGGGCGAAGTGGGCTGCGCGTACGTCTGCCTCGGCGACGGCGGCGCAGCCGATGCCGACGCCCTGCGCGACTGGTGCCGCGAGCGGCTCGCCGGCTACAAGGTGCCAAAGGTGTTCACCATCCGCGATGCGCTGCCGCGCAATGCCCTGGGCAAGGTTCGGAAACAGGAGTTGCGCGACGATGCACGCCGCTGAACTGCAGTCCGTTCATGAAGAGCGGGTCTTCACCCAGGTCGACTTCAAGCGCTTCGGCGACATCTCCGGCGATCGCAACCCCATCCACGTGGACCCGGCCTTCTCCGCCGAGACCGCGTTCGGGGCCACCGTGGCGCACGGCATGCTGCTGTTCAGTGCGGTGCATGGCCTGGTCGCACGTAGCTGGCCTGGCGCGCGGCTGCTGCAACAGGATCTCATGTTCCCGGCCCCGACCTATGCCGATGAACCCGTGATCATCGCCCTGGAGCCCCTATGGCAGGAGGATGGCTGTTGCTGGCGCGTCGCCACGCGGGTGGAGAAGGCGGACGGGCGCCGCGGGCTCGATGGTCAGTGCCTGGTCGGGTTCGGCGGGGAGGAGCAGTCATGAGCGCCGCACTCGACGCGTTCCACCGGCTCGCCGTGGGTGACACCGCCTCTCTGGTGCGTACCTACTCCGCCGAGGATGTCCGGCAATGGGCGGCGCTGGCGCGTGCCCCGGAGCCGGCAGACGGCGTTCCGGAGCCCCTGCTGGCGGGCCTGTTCTCCTGTCTGCTGGGCGAGACCCTCCCGGGGCACGGGACCAACTACCTGAAGCAGCACCTGGAAGTGGTCAGTCCGGCGCGGGTGGGGGAGGCCATCACGGCCCGGGTTGCCATCACCCGGCTGCGCCCGGACAAGGCGCTGGTGAACCTGGACACCGAGTGCACCGGCGCCGATGGTCGTGTGGTGTGCCGGGGCGATGCACTGGTGCTGTTCAAGCGGTGACCGGCGCTCCCCCAAGCGACGCCGGCTCAGGCACAATGGGGCTTCCAGCAAGGTGATGGAGCCCCACCATGGCCGATGTGATTCCATTGCAGCGGCGTCAGCGCCGGCAGCGCAAACGCGAAGGTGACACCCTCTGTCGTGCGGGGCGCCACCGCTGGGAAGTGGTGACCGAGTCCCGCTTCGATGTGCGTGAAGGGCGCCTGGTGACCGTGCTGCGCTGTTCGCGCTGCGGCCGGGAACGGACCGAGCGGCGCTGATGATCGTCCTGGATCAGGTCTCCCGGGCGTTCACCGAGGGCGGTCGGTCGCGGGTCGTGCTGGACCGCTTCTCCGAGACGGTCGCCACCGGCGAGCGGCTTGCGGTGGTCGGGCGCAGTGGTGTCGGCAAGTCGACCCTGCTGAACCTGCTCGGTGGCATGGACGTGCCCGATGCCGGCCGGGTGCACATCGGTGATGCCGAGCTCACCGCCATGAACGAGCGCGAGCGCACCCTGCTGCGCCGCCACCGGATCGGCTTCGTGTTCCAGTTCTTCAATCTCATTCCCACCCTGACCGTCATTGAGAACCTGCTCATGCCGCTGGAGATGACCGGCGGTGTTGATGCGGCCGGCCGCCAGCGGGCGCGGGGCCTCCTTGAGCGTGTCGGGCTGGGGGATCGTGAAGGGGCGTTCCCCGATGCCCTCTCCGGCGGTGAACAGCAGCGCATCGCCATTGCCCGGGCGCTGGTGCATCAGCCGGATGTGCTGCTGGCCGACGAGCCTACCGGCACCCTCGACGAAGACACCGCCGAAGAGGTCCTGGCACTGCTGGACGAACTCACCGGCCAGGGGCGGGTTACCGTGGTGCTCGTGACCCACAGCATGGCCGTGGCCCGCCGCATGGACCGTGTGCTCAGACTCGGGGGCGGCGCTGGCTGATGGCGTTGCTGTTGCCGCGCTCCCTGCTGCTCCGCGCGAGCCTGCGCTACCTCTGGCGCCACCCCTGGCAGCTCGGGTTGGCGCTGCTGGGCGTGGCCATCGGCGTTGCCGTGGTGGTGGCCGTGGATCTGGCCAACCAGAGCGCCTCGCGGGCATTCACCCTGTCTACCGAGGCACTCACCGGCCAGTCCACCCATCAAGTGGTGGCCGGCCCGGAAGGCATCCCCGAGGACTGGTACGTGGGGCTGCGGCGCGAGCACGGGCTGCGGCCTTCGGCGCCGGTGGTGGAAGGGTTCGTGCGTCTGCCGGAGCGGGACGACCACAGCCTGCGGGTGCTCGGCGTGGATGTCTTCGCCGAGGCGGGCATGCGCCCCGCCATCGGCGCCATCACCGGCCGCGTGCCGGTGGGGGAGCTGCTGGCCTACCCGGACGGCGCGGTGATGCTGGCGTCGGACCTCGCCCGCCTGGGGCTGGAGCCGGGGGACCCGCTCACCGTCCGCCACCGCGGGCGCGATCACACCCTGCGCGTGCTGGAGGGGATGACGCCGCAGCGCGAGCTGGATGCCACCGGCCTGCGCGATGTCCTGATCATGGATGTTGCGGCGGCCCAGGAACTGCTGAGCCGTGAGGGGCGCCTGGACCGGGTGGATTTCGTGCTGGACGAGCGCCGTCTGGCGGTGCTGTCCGAGCTGCTGCCGGATGGCGCGCGGCTGGTGGAAGCCGATCAGCGCGCCGCCTCCCTGGCGCAGATGACCGATGCCTTTCAGCTCAACCTGCAGGCGTTCAGCCTGCTGGCCCTGGTGGTGGGTGCATTCCTGATCTACAACACCATGACCTTCTCGGTGGTCCAGCGCCGGCAGCTGCTGGGCATGCTTCGCGCCACCGGCACCACCCGCGGTGAAGTCTTCCGGGTGATTCTGCTGGAGGCCGCGGTCATAGGGGGTGTCGGCACGACCGCCGGGTTGCTGCTGGGGCTTGCCCTCGCCACCGTCCTGGTGGATCTGGTGACCCGCACCATCGACGACCTCTACTTCGCGCTGGCCATCCGGGAACTCAGCGTCGATCCCGCATCGTTGTTGCGCGGGGCCGCGCTCGGCATCGGCATGACCATTGTCGCGGCGCTCGCCCCGGCGCGGGAAGCGACCGCCATCCCGCCCCGGGCGGCGCTGAGCCGTTCGTTTCTCGAGCATCGCCGCCGCCGCTGGCTGCCGCTGCTGACTGTTGCCGGGGTGGTGCTGGGGGCGCTCGGCGTGGTGCTGCTGGCGGCCACCGGGGAGCGGCTGACGCCGGCCTTTGCCGGGCTGTTCGCGCTCATTCTGGGCATGGCCCTGCTGGTGCCGCCGCTGCTGTCCCTGAGCGTGCGCCTGCTGGCACCGGTGCTGGGGGCCACGGCCGGGTATCTCGGGCGCATGACCGCACGCGGCGTGGGCGCAAGCCTCTCGCGCACGGGCGTGGCGGCAGCCGCGCTTACGGTAGCGGTGTCCGCTGTGATCGGCGTCGGTGTCATGGTGGACAGCTTCCGCACCACCTTCGCGGACTGGCTGGATGCCACACTGCACGCGGACGTCTATGTCTCGGTGCCGGGCGGCGGTGCCATGGAGCCGGACCAGCGTCAGCGCCTCGAAGGCGTGGAGGGTGTCGACTTCGTCACCCGGTCGCGCTTCGTGCGCGTGGGTGCCGGTGACCACGATGCCCGACTGCGGGTGTTCGATATTCCGACGCCCGCCGAGGAGGGCTTCCGGTTCCGGGCCGGTGATCCCGACAGGGCATGGCGAGCGTACCGTGACGCCGGCGCCGTTTTCGTCACTGAGCCGTACGCCTGGCACCACGGCATTGCCGTCGGCGACACCGTCACCCTCAGCACCGCCCGCGGCGAGCGCCCCTTCCCGGTGGCCGCCGTGCTCTACGATTACGGCACCTCCGAGGGGGCGGTTATCATGGGGCGCCAGACATACGACAACCACTGGGATGATCCGGCCGTGGACAGCCTCGGCGTTTATGCCGGTGACGGTGTTTCCACGGAGGGGTTGCGGGAGCGGCTGCAGTCTGCGGCAGCAGAGGGCGAGCAGCTGTTGCAGTTCCAGTCCAACCGGGAGATCCGTACGCTGTCCCTGGAGATCTTCGATCAGACGTTCACGATAACTCAGGTGTTGCGGATGCTGGCGGTTCTCGTGGCGGTCACCGGCGTGTTGAGCGCGCTGCTGGCGCTGTCGCTGGAGCGGGCCCGGGAGTATGCCGTCCTCCGCGCGGTTGGTGTCACGCCGCGCGAGCTCGGCGGTCTGGTCACTGCGCAGAACGCCCTGGTGGGCGTGCTCAGCGGCCTGTTCGCCATGCCGCTGGGGCTGGGTCTGGCGGCGGCGCTGATCCTTGTGATCAATCAGCGCTCCTTCGGCTGGTCCATGGACCTGGCCGTCGACCCCTGGATACTGTTACAGGCCCTCGGGCTGGCTCTGGTGGCGGCGCTGGTGGCCGGGCTCTATCCGGCCTGGCGCATGGCCCGCACCACGCCGGCCCTGGCGATGAAAGAGGACTGATCCATGGCAACGGACCCGGAACACCGGCCCATCGGGCGCCGCATGCGCTGGCAACTTGGCATCACCGTCGCCGCGGTACTGGTGGTGCTGCTCCTGCTGCGGATGTGGTCCGGCGGGGACGACACCGAGGCCCCGGATGACGATGGTTTCGACGTGACCGGGGCGCTGTCCGGCGAAGAGGATGCGGCCGGGTTCGCGCGCGTCACCGGGCCGGAGCCCCTGTCGTTCCCGGAGGACCACGGCCCCCATCCCGACTACCGCCATGAGTGGTGGTATGTCACCGGCAATGTGCGTGACGCCGACGACCGCCACTTCGGCTTCCAGGTGACCCTGTTCCGCTTCAATGTTGCCGCCGATCCGCCGGAGCGGGAGGCAGCGCTGGCCACCAATCAGCTCTGGATGGGCCATCTGGCCATTACCGATACCGAGAGCGGCGCGTTTCACCACCGGGAGCGGTTCGTGCGCGGTGCGGCAGGGCTGGCGGGCGGTGTCGCCGACCCGTTCCGCATCTGGATCGAGGACTGGGAGATGACCGGAGACGGCGAAGACATGATGCCGTTGCGGCTGGATTTTCCCGATGACGACCTGGGTCTGGACATCACCCTGAAGCCGCGCAAACCGCTGGTGCTGCAGGGCGAGGACGGCTACAGCCGCAAGGGTCCGGAGCCGGGCAACGCCTCCCGTTACTACTCCTATACCCGTCTGGCGGCGTCCGGGGAGCTGATGGTGGGCGACACCACCCACGGGGTCACCGGCCAGGCGTGGATGGACCGGGAGTGGGGCACCAGCACCCTGAGCGAGGACCAGGCCGGCTGGGACTGGTTCTCCATTCAGATGGAAGACGACCGGGACATCATGTTCTACCACCTGCGCCGGAATGACGGTTCCATCGACCCGCTGAGCAAGGGGCTGCTGGTGGAGCCCGATGGCGATGCCCGCGTGTTGTCGTTGGACGAGGTAGAACTGGAGGCGCAGCGGCACTGGGAGAGTGGGGGCGGTACCCGGTATCCGGTGGCCTGGCGCATGCAGGTGCCGAATGAGGGGCTGGATCTCAGGCTCGAGGCGGTCATGGACGGGCAGGAGTTGCGCGGCGCCTTCCGCTACTGGGAGGGTGCCATCCGGATCACCGCCGAGGAGGGCCCGGACGGCGTCGGCTATGCCGAGCTCACGGGCTACTAGTACGCCTTGAGCACGGTCTCGCGTAGCTCTTCGATGATCGCCCGCCGGGTGGCGGGGCTGCGCCGGCGCAGGGGCAGCAGCACCGCCTCCATGAGTGTCATCAGGGTCTCGCTACGGGTTTCCAGATCGGCCACGGACCGCTCGCCGCGCTCCCGTGCCAGCGCGGCAAGACACTGCTGGAGCAGCTGCCGGAGTCGGTCTTCCTGGCGTCCGAGCTGCTCGCGAAACACACGGTTGACCGCGCTGTTGTAGGGCTCTTGCCAGTAGCCGGCGATGCCGTCGGTGATGCGCTCGTCCTCGGCCAGGGCCGCGACGCCCTGAAAGAAGGAGTAGAGCTGATCCCGCGGGGCCGCTGTCGTCTGCATCGGCGCGATGATGTGTTCCTCGAACAGAGACTCCAGTACCTCCAGGCACTCTCTGAACAGCGCTTCCTTGCCGTCGAAATGCCAGTAAAGGGCACCCTTGCTGAGGCCAACGGCCCGGGCAATGGTGTCGATGGAGACGCCGTCGTAGCCGTGCCGGCCGAACAGCCGAAAGGCTGCATCGCGGACAGTGTCCCGAGTCTGTTTCTGGGTGCTCTTCATTCCATCGTGCGTAACCGGCAACGGCGTGGCTGTTGTCATCTTGGCATCGCTTCAGATCGGGTTGCCCGCGAAGCGGTCGGGCAACGTCTATAGTATCAGGCCTGTCAGAAGTTACAGGTATGCCAGTCCATCGGCCGACAGACTGTGATCTGGTTGGCACAACGGGTAATCAAGCGATCATTAAGGGTTTTTGATCGCGTAACAGAGTTATGGGAGGGAGGTCAGGAGACGGCGGATTGGCTGAAGTAGCGTTCCAGATACTGCTCGAAGCTGAGGGTGTCGGCCTGTTCCACCGCCGCCTGTTCGGCCAGGGAGTCGCGGCTTGCCGTCTCGAAACGTGCGCGGGTGCCGGCGTCCAGGGGATGGTTCTTGAAGGCCTGTTCGTGCAGGCGTGACTGCCGCATGGCGAACTCGATGAAGTTCTCGCCGTTGCTGCGCATGCTGTTGAGGACCCGCGCCGAGGGTGTGCGGTCGGCGTCCCGGACGCTGGCATGGTAGAGCGCCACGGCGTCGCCGTAGGGAGTCTCCGTGCGCGTCTGGTCCAGCAGTTCGGCGATGCAGGCCAGGTCGCGGCAGATGGTGTCGGCCCACTCCTGCAGGCGGATTCCGCCCTGGCCATCGTCCAGCATCAGCTCCGGGTCGCGGCCCTGGCGGGCCACCAGGCCCTGGTTGTGGTTGATGCGGCCCTGCTCGCGGGCCGAGATCGGTGGGCTGTCTTCCAGCAGGCAGTAGACCAGCAGCGCTTCCAGGAAGTGCAGCTGGCTGGCCACCACGCCCACCGGGGCGAAGGGGTCCAGGTCCAGGGCGCGGATCTCCACGTACTCCACACCCGCGCGGCGCAGCGCCCGGGTAGGTTTCTCGCCGGAGCGCGCCACGGCCTTGGGGCGCACGAAGCTGTAGTATTCGTTCTCGATCTGCAGCACGTTGGTGTTGAGCTGCCGCCATTCGCCGCCCACCCGCGTGCCGATCTTCGCCCACTCGGGGTCTTCGGTGCTGATGGCGCGCTCCAGGCTGCCCACGTAGGCGTCCAGGTCGTTATAGGAGATGTTCAGTCCCGCCTGTGCCTTGTTCTTGTAGCCCACGTCACTCATGCGCAGCGAGGTACCGTAAGGCTCGTAGAAGGTGTAGGCGTCGAATTCCCGGAACCCCGGGTTGTCGCCGCCGGTGAACGACTTGCACACCGCCGGCGATGCACCGAACAGGAACGGGATCAGCCAGCCGAAACGCTGGAAGTTGCGGATCAGCCGGAAATAGGCGTCGGAAACGAACGTTTGCAGGTCGCGCGTGTCATCCTCGTGCTCCTTGAGCACCTCCCAGAACGCGGTGCTGAACGAGTAGTTGAAATGGATGCCGGAGATCGCCTGCATAGCGCGGCCGTAGCGCCAGTCCAGCCCGCGTCGGTAGACGTGCTTCATCATGCCCACGTTGGACTCGCCGTACCAGGCGATGGGGATGGCGGCGTCGCCACCGACGATGCAGGGCATGCTCGTGGCCCACAGGAGCTCGTCACCGATGTTCTGGTAGGTGAACGTGTGGATGTCCTCGAGAAACGCCAGCGCCGTGGAGATTTCGTTCTCCGGCGGCGTGATGAACTCCAGCAGCGCCTCCGAATAATCGGTGGTGATCCACGGGTGCGTGAGATTCGAACCCAGCGCCCGGGGGTGGGGCGTCTGGGCGATATGGCCGTCCCGGTCCACGCGCAGGCTCTCTTTCTCCAGCCCTTTCAGACTCCCGCGCAGTAGCCCGCGCTGATGGGTGTTCAGAAGACTGGCTAGCCGTTTCTCTGCGTTTCGGACCATTGGTCGCGATGCCCCCAGCTGGTGCGCGAACCGGGATTGTGCATGGACTGTGCAGGAATTGGAATGCTCAGCCGCCGGTATCGCCTTCGTTGGCAAGCACGATCTTGCCGGTATGGGTTCCGGATTCCATCAACTCGTGGGCTTCACGGGCCTGGTCGAACGGTTTCACGGTGTCCACCACGGGCTTGAGGCGCCCCTCGGCGAAGAACGGCGCCAGGCGCTCCGTGAACAGCTGCGCCAGGCCGATGCGCCGCTCCAGGGGCAGCGAGCGCATGGTCATGGCGCGCAGGGTGAGGCGCTTGAAGAGCAGGGTACCCATGTCGATGGTGTCGTCTCGGCCGGCCATGATGCCCACCACCACTTGGGTGCCCTCCGGGCGAAGGCAATCCATGTTCTCCTTCAGGTAGCCGCTGCCGCCGACCAGATCGAGGATGACGTCGACTCCCGTGCCGGTATGCTGGCGTACGGCGTCCGCCAGCGGGCCGTCCTGCTCCGCGTGCACGGCGTCCAGCCCCCAGTGCCGTACGCTGTTGAGCCGTTCCATGGACCGGCTGGTGCCCAGGGAGCGCGCACCGAGGGCGCGGGTGAGCTGCATGGCGGCGATGCCGATGCCCGATGTGGCGGCGCGGATCAAGCACCAGCCGCCCGGCTGCAGTCCGCCCTCCAGGAAGATGGCGCGGTACGCGGTGAGAAACGCCTCGGGCACGGCGGCGGCGTCCGTGATGCTGAGGGATGCGGGCACGGCGATGGTCTCGCGCTCGTTCACCACCACCTGTTCGGCATAGGCGCCGCCGCCCACCAGCCCCATGACGCGGTCGCCGGGCTGGCGGCCCTGGACATTGCTGCCCACCTCGGTGACAACCCCTGCGTACTCGAGGCCGGGCACGTCGGGGTTGGCGCCGGGCGGGGCGGGGTAGAGGCCCTGCCGCTGGAGGATGTCGGCGCGGTTGAGGCCGATGGCCTGGACGGCAATGCGGACATCCGTGGGGCCCATCTCCGGGGCATGGGTCTCACGCAACTCCAGAACGTCGGGATTGCCGGGCTTGGTAATGGTCCAGGCCTTCATGGTGGTCTCCTCCGGTTTCTGTGACCTTCTCGCAAGTATCATCAGCGGTCTGTGGCGCGCCAGTGAGTGGGTCAGTCTCGGGAGGATCGGGGGTGGCGTCAATGGCTGTCGGAAACGTGACCCGGTTCACTTGCCGCGGTGTCCGTGTGCGCGGTATGATGCACCGCATCAATGGACAGACTAGTCTAGCTGAGGCAGACATGGATACACCCGCGAACATGTTGGGATTCTGGGGCTCCGAGCCGGTTGTCCGGCGTCTGTGGGCGAGTGAACGCAAAGAGTGGTGCGAACACCTTCTGCGGCTGGGGCCGGAAGACCGGCGCGACCGCTTCGCAGGTGTGGTGAGCGACGAATTCATCCGCGGCTATTGCGAGCGTGTGGACCCGTTCTCGCTAACCCTGTTCGGGGCCTTTGTGGACGGTGAACTGCGCGCCGTGGGCGAGTTCGCTATGCTGGGCAACGACGGCCCACGGCGGGCGGAGCTGGCATTCAGTGTGGAGTCGGGCTGGCAGAACCGCGGCCTGGGTACTGCGCTGTTCCGGCGGCTGGTGATGCATGCCCGCAACCGCGCCGTGGCGCGTGTCTACATCGTCTCCGAGCCGGGCAACCGCCGCATGCACCGCATCGCCCGCAAATTCGACATGACGCTGTCCGCAGAGTACGGCGAGACCGCCGGTCGAATGGAACTGCTGGGGCCGTCGTACATGTCGGTCATGGAAGAGATGATGGAAGAGGGCATGGCGCTGTTCCGCAATGCCCCGAGGCTGCCCCTGCCGGGCGATTGACGGAACCCTCCGGGGGTGCCGTCAGAGCATCCCCGTCTGCAGCTTGGCAGCATCGGTCATCATGTCCGCCGACCAGGGTGGGTCGAAGACCAGCTCCACATTGCAGACTTCCACGGTGGGGACGAGCTCCACCTTGTGCTTGACGTCGCTGGCGATGATGTCGCCCATGCCGCAGCCCGGCGCGGTCAGCGTCATCTGGATGTCCACCTTGCGGCGGTCCTCGTCCAGCCGCTCGATATTGCAGTAGTACACCAGGCCCAGTTCCACGATGTCGATGGGGATCTCCGGGTCGAAGCAGGTGTGCATCTGATCCCAGACCAGATCCTCCACGTCCTTGTCGGACGCGTTTTCCGGCAGCTCCGGCAGCGGCGTGGGCTCCTTGCCGATGGCGTCGGCGTCCACACCCGCGATGCGGAACAGGTTGCCCTGGATGTACACGGTGTAGCTGCCGCCCAGCGCCTGGGTGATCACGCCCTCGACACCTTCCGGGATGGTGCCCGACTCCCCGGCCGGGATGACCACCGCGTCACAGTCGCGATTGAAGATAACGGGTTCACCGTTGGGGCTGTACATGCGTAATCCTCCGGCGGCCGGCAGTGGTGCTAGTTGGCGTTCCGAATCCGTACTCAGCGGGTCCGGATTATACCAGTCCGTGTGCCACCGTGTCCCGACGGGTCAGTCCAGATCGATACTGGTGCTTCCCGGCAGCTGCGTCACGAAATCAGGACCCATGAGCCGGGACGGTGTCGTCGCGCCGGGCGCCACCTCCGTATCCAGCAGATGCCGCACCACCGCCAGCGCTCCGTGGGTGGTGACGTCGTAGCCGTTTGCGGTGCGCACCCGCGCCGTGCGGATGTCACCCCGCTCGTCCACCACCTCGCCCCAGACATAGGTGGGCGTCTTCGCCCGGCGCTCCGCATCCGGCCCCTGAATCCGTCCGGCACGCTTCCGCAGGAAGCGCTGCACCGGTCGGGTGCCGAGCAGTGGCCGGATCCAGTTTGCCCGTGCCAGGCGGCGTGCCGTGCGGGGCGCCATGGGGATATAGGTCTCGATATTGGGGATGCCGGTGGTGTAGTAGGCGGTGGCGATGTCGCCCCAGGGAATGGTGACCGCGGTTTTCGGCCCGTCGCCGAAGTCGATGTTGAGGGTCTTCCAGCCCAGCGGCACCTGACGGATGACACCGTCGATGCGCGCACGTCCGCCGCCGGCAAGCCCTTCCATGGCGGTGCGGGCGGTGCCCGGGCTTGGGCCGGAGCGGGAGTCGAAGCCGAGCCGCAGGTGGGTGGCTCCCGGCAGCGCCGCCTTGAGGGTGGCGGCAATGCAGTCCGTCGGGATGACATCGAAACCGACGCCGGGGCAGACGACGATGCCCGCCTCGCGGGCGTCGGCATCGCGCCCGTGGGCGTGTTCGAAGACATCCACCTCGCCGGTAATGTCCAGGTAGTGCGCGCCGTTGCGCAGGCAGGCGTCCAGCATGGGTGCACTGGTGGCCGAGAAGGGGCCGGCGGCCAGCAGCACCAGGTCGATGTCGCGAAGCCCCTCGTCGAGCGCCGCCGGGTCGTCCAGCGTGAACGCCCGCCAGTCCAGTCCGAGTTCGTCGGCCATTGATTCCAGCGCCGCCGCGTTACGCCCGGCGAGTATCGGCGTGAGCCCCGCGTCCCGCGCCGCCGCGGCAATCAGCCGTCCGGTGTAACCGGTGGCCCCGTAGAGCACCCAGGTCCTGCCCATGAACCGCTCCTTCGTTGTTGCATTTTGGAAAGTGGTCGGTGACCGTAATGAATCGAAGAGTCGATTTCCATGCAGGCGGTCACAGCCGCCGGTCACCAGGGGGAAGAAGCGCGATGTGGAACCGTGATGGCGGTCGCCGGAAGCAGTGGAAGATCGCCGTGCTGCCGGGCGATGGTATCGGGCCCGAAGTCATGGCCGTGACGTTGCGCGCCCTCCGGGCCCTGGCGGAGCAGGGCGGCCCCTCCATGGAGCTGGCCGAATTCCCCTGGCCGTCGCACCAGTGGCATCGCGAGCACGGCCGCACCATGCCCGAGGACTGGAAAGCGACCCTGGGGCAGTACGACGCCATTCTCCTGGGCGCGCTGGGCGATCCCGGCCCCACCAGCGACCCGGATCGCTACCTGCTGCCCGACGCCGTCTCCCTGGGCCCGTTGCTGGATATCCGCAAGGGCTTCGATCAGTGGGCGTGCGAGCGTCCGGCGATGCTGCTGGAGGGGGCGCCGCAGTACCTCGCCGATGAGCGGGCCCGGGATCTCGACATGATGGTGATCCGCGAGAACAGCGAAGGCGAGTACGTGGGGCAGGGCGGACGCCTGGCACCCGGCACCCCGCGGGAAGTAGCCACGCAAATGGAAGTGTTCACGCGCGCCGGCGCCGAACGGATCTTCCGCCACGCCTTCGAGCGCGCCGTTGCCCGCGCTGCGGAGCGCGAGGCGGGGGCCCGGCGCAACCGCCAGTTCCCGCTGCCGGGTGGTGGCATCGCCCGGGCGCAGGTCTGCCTGATCACCAAACGCAACGCCCTGCGCTACTGGGGCGAGATGTATACCGAGGTGTTCGAGCAGGTGGCGGCGGAGTATCCGGCCATTGCGACTCACCACGAACTGGTGGATGCGGCCTGCATGAAGTTCGTCATGAGCCCGTGGAACTTCGACGTGGTGGTGGCGAGCAACCTGCAGGGCGACATTCTCACCGACCTGGCCGCGGTGCTGAGCGGCGGCATGGGCGTGGCGCCGTCATGCAACCTCAACCCTGCCGACCGCCGGCAGCCGCCCATGTTCGAGCCGACCCATGGCAGTGCGCCGGATATTGCCGGCAGGAACCTGGCGGGGCCGCAGGCCATGCTGCTCACGGCGGCCATGATGCTCGCCTGGATGGGCGAAGAGGACAGCCGCGCGGCGCGCGCCGCAAAGCGGCTCCGGGAGGCGGTGGAGGCCGACCTCCGGGTGCACGGCACCATACAGCGCGAGACAACCGCCATTGGCGATGCCGTGCTGGCTGCACTGTCGTAATCGTCAGCGCGCCGCACACGGCGGTCTGCGCGCACATGGGCCGGTTTGAAGCCCCGCGAAACCGGGGTGTACACTCACTGACTCATTTTTCTCTCCGATTCAAGGAGGTTCACCATGGCTAATGCCGCTGGTCAGCTGTCGCCCCTCATGAAACAGTCTTCCGGCATCAACGCAGCCCGTGCCGAAGGCATGTATATCTACGATGAGTCCGGCCAGCGCTACATGGACTTCACCTCCGGCATCGGCGTGACGGGCACCGGCCACTGTCATCCGAAGGTGGTGGCTGCGGCGCAGAAACAGGTGGCCACGCTGGTGCACGGCCAGTACGCCATCATGAAGCACCCGCCCCTGCTGGAAATGGCGGAGAAGCTCGGTGAGCGCATGCCCGAGGGACTCACGTCGGTCTTCTTCTCCAACGCCGGCACCGAAGCGGTGGAGGCCTCCATCCGCCTCGCACGGCAGGCCACCGGGCGGCCGAACATCATCACCTTCCAGGGCTGTTTTCACGGCCGCACCATGGGGTCGCTGTCCACCACCACGTCCAGCGTGGGGCTGCGTGCGGGGGTTCAGCCCATCATGGGTGGCGTGGTGGTTGCGCCGTTCCCCAATGCTTTCCGGCTGCGGATGGACGAGAAGACCGCCACCGAGCACTGCCTGCGCGAGCTCGACAACATCCTGCATACCCAGTCGGCGCCGGCGGAGACCGCCGCGATGCTGATCGAGCCCATCCAGGGCGAGGCGGGCTACGTGCCGGCGAACACCGAATTCATGAAGGGTCTGCGCGAGATCTGCGATCGTCACGGCATCCTGCTGATGATGGACGAGGTGCAGGCGGGATACGGTCGCAGCGGCCTGTTCTGGGGGCACCAGCACTTCGACGTGGTGCCGGACGTGGTGATCAGCGCCAAGGGGCTTGCCAGCGGGTTTCCGCTGTCGGCCATGGTGGCGCGGCCGGATATCATGGAAAAGGGCTGGCCCGGATCCCAGGGCGGCACCTATGGCGGCAACGCCGTCGCCTGTGCCGCGGCGCTGGCGACTCTGGAAGTCTACGCTGAAGAGAATCTGGTGGAGAATGCCGCCGTGCAGGGGCAACGGCTGCGCAAACATCTGGACGAGATTCAGGCCGACAATCCGGCTATCGTCGACGTGCGTGGCAAGGGCCTGATGATCGGCACGGAAATCGCCGATGCCGACGGCAACCCCGACGGCGAGCGTGCGGCGCGGATTCTCCAGGAAGCGGAGAAGCGCGGCCTGGTGATGATTCGCTGCGGTGCCTATGGCGGCCAGATCATTCGCTGGCTGCCGCCGTTGATCGTCAGCGGTGATCAGATCGACGAAGGTGTGAACATCTTTGCTGACGCGCTGAAGGCATCGGCGTAGCATCCCCCAGTCGGTGGGGGCGGGGCGAGCTGCCCCGGCCCGCCGTATCCCGGGTCGGCCCGTCGCCGCCCGTCGCAACTGAATGGAACGGGTTTGCCAGGCAAACCGAGGAGAACCGGAGACCCATGGATCTTGCTTCGATTCGCAACGCGTATCGCCGTTACGCCAACCACTACGATCGTGTCTTCGGCCCGGTCTTTGCGCAGGGGCGGCGTTTCGCCATCGAGACGCTGAACGAGAAGCCGGGCCAGCGGGTGCTGGAAGTGGGCGTGGGTACCGGGATTTCCCTGCCGGACTATCACCCGAGCACGCGCATCGTCGGTATCGATATCTCGCCGGAGATGCTGGCGAAGGCGGAAGTCCGCGCCCGGGAGGAGTGCCCGGAGGGCCAGGTGGAAGACCTGCTGGTCATGGACGCTGAGGAACTGGATTTCCCGGACGACAGCTTCGACAGCGTCGTTGCCATGTATGTTGCCTCGGTGGTGCCGAATCCGGACCGCCTGGTCAGCGAAATGCGGCGGGTCTGCAAGCCTGGCGGCGACATTCTCATCGTCAATCACTTCGCGTCACGCAACCCCGTGCTGCGTGGCCTGGAGAAAGGGCTGCGACCCCTGTCCAAGCTGGTCGGTTTCCGCCCCGACATGGATCTGGACACCCTGCCGCAGCACGAGGGCTTCGAGCGCCTGTCCGTGCGCAAGGCGAACCTCTTCGGCTACTGGAAGCTGGTGCACTACCGCAACGGCGATGTCGCCGACGAGCAGGATGACGCGCCGAAGGCGGCCGTGGGCCGGTAACCTCCCACGCCCGCCGCTGGCCGGCTTGGCCGTCGCCTGATCGGAGCACGTCTCCACCGTGGACGTCATTCTCACCATCGCACTGCCGTTCTTCGCCCTGATCTTCACCGGGATGATCGCGGGGCGCACCCCGCTGATGCCCGGTGAAACCATCACCGGGCTCAACAAGTTCGTTTTCTTCTTCGCCCTGCCGGCGCTGTTGATCAGCAGCATCGCCGAGGCGCCGGTGGAGGATCTCGGTGACCCAGCGCTGTTTCTGGCGTGGCTGTTGCCCGGGGTGGCATTGTTCGTCCTGACGTACTGGCTCATGCGCGCCCTGTTCGGCGGTGGCGCCGGGCGGCGCGCGGTGCAGGCGCTGGCAGCCAGTTTTGCCAACGTGGGCTTCGTCGGCCTGCCGCTGGTGATCGCGGCGCTCGGCAACGAGGCGACGCCGGCGGCCGCGGTGGTGATCGTGGTGGACACCGCGATCATGATCGGCATTGCCACGGCCATCATCGAGGTGGACAAGGGCGGCAGTGGCAGCCTCATGCGGGCCGTGCGCACGGCGGTTCAGGGCGTGGTCCGCAACCCGCTCATCGTCGCCTCGGTGTTCGGGACGCTGCTGAGTGCCTTCGCCGTGTCCATCCCGGGGCCGGTGTTCTCCTACCTGGAGTTGCTGGGCGCGGCTGCCGGACCGGCGGCACTGTTCGCCCTGGGCGCCACCCTGGCGCGTCAGCCCCTGGGCGAGCAGGTGGGTGCCACCGGCGTCATCGTCTTCCTCAAGCTGGTGGTCCATCCGGCGCTGGTGTGGGGTGCGACGGTATTGTTCGGCCTGCCGCCCACATGGCAGGCCGCGCTGGTGATCATGGCCTCGCTGCCCGTGGCGGCGAACGTCTACGTCCTCGCCCAGCGCTACCAGGTGAACGTGGCCGGTGCGTCCACCGCGATCCTCGTCTCCACGGTCATTGCCGTGGCCACGGTCTCCGTGGTGCTGCACCTGATACTGGAGTGACTGGGGGGCGGCCACGCACGATGGTGCGACCGCAAACTGACGCCCGGCGGCGCCCGGGCAGGGCGCCGCCGGGGTTGCCGATTACGCGCCGCGCGGGACCGTCTGCGGCTCGATGAACTCGAACAGCCCTTCCAGACCGCCCTCGCGGCCGTAGCCAGACTGTTTCATGCCGCCGAACGGCGCTTCCGGCGCCGGGCCGGTGCCGGTGTTATGGCCTACGTGGGCGAATTCCAGGCCGGCGATGACGCGCTGCGCCCGGGCGTCGTCCGCCGTGAACAGGTAGGACGCCAGCCCGAACTCGGTCTGATTGGCCATCTCGATGGCCTGCGCCTCGTCGCTGAATGTGGCCACGGGCACCAGCGGGCCGAAGGTCTCTTCCTTCCAGCACGCCATCTGCGCGGTAACGCCCAGCACGATGGTGGGCGGGAAGAAGCCGGCCCAGTCGTTCTCGAGGGAAGGGGGTACGTCGCCGAGAACGGGTTTCGCGCCCTTGTCCAGTGCGTCGGAGAGGTGGCGGCGGACCTTCTCATAGCCGTTGCGATCGATGAGCGGGCCGATGTCGGTGTCCGGCTCCATGCCGTCGCCCACCTTCAACTTCTCGGCGCGTTGCTTAACCCGCTCGGCGAAGTCCTCGGCCACGCTCTCCTGCACCATGACCCGGTTGGCGCACACGCAGGTCTGGCCACCGCCGCGGAACTTGTTGCCGATCAGATTATCGGCGGCGGCATCCAGGTCCGCGTCCTCGAACACGATGAACGGCGCGTTGCCGCCCAGTTCCAGGGTGAGCTTCTTCACCTGCGGCGCGCTGCGCTCGATCAGCTCGCGCCCGACCTCCGTGGAGCCGGTGAAGCTGAGCACCCGCACGTCGGGGTGGTCGCAGAGGGTATCGCCGATCGGTCCGGCCGAGCCGGTGACCAGATTCACCTTGCCGGGCGGCATGTCCAGCGCCTCGTCCAGCAGGGTGAACAGCGCCACCATGGTCAGGGGCGTCTTTGACGACGGCTTGATGACACTGGGGCAGTCGGCAGCGATGGCCGCGGAGAGCTTCTTGGCGATCATGCCGATGGGGAAGTTCCAGGGCGTCACCAGCGCGACGACGCCGGCCGGGCGATAGTGGATGGTCCAGCTGCAGTTGCGGGGCTTTTCGGCCAGTTCCCGCGGCGCCAGGGCATCGAGGTTTTCCGCGCAGTAGCGGAAGAAGCCCGCCGCGTAGTCCACTTCGCCCTGGGCCTCTTTCCAGGGCTTGCCGTGTTCCATGCACAGGATACGGCCCAGCTCCTCGCGGTTCGCTTCCAGCGCCTTGACGATGTTCTCGAGCCAGCGCCGGCGTTCGGCGATGGTAGCGGGGGTCTTGAGCGCCTCGCGCGCGGCTTCCACGGCCCGGGTGGTCTCTTCGGGGCCCATCCCCGGCACATGCCCCAGCGCCGCCCCGTCCACGGGGTTGTAAACGGTCAGGGTCTTGCCGCTGTCGGCGTCCAGCCACTGGCCGTTGATGTAGCCCCGGCAGTTCTTGAGCAATGGCGATTCGAGCATGCTGCCCCCCTCGGTGTTCCGTGGATTCGGCGTCATGGGCCATTTTGCCAGGCGTGGCCATGGAGCCGTGCGGCCTCCGCCACCTGGTCGCCCGTGACGCGGGTATTCAATCATGTTGAATGGATAATGCGGTTACGTCCAGCAAACGCCCGGCAGTTTACTTCGTGGGCGGCACGTAACCGCGCTCCTTGTCGACAACATTGTGCAGTGGTTCACCGGCTTGCCAGCGGCGGAAGTTCGCAAGGAACTGCTTGGTCAGCGCTTCGCGCCAGCCGACGACGTCGCCGGCCATGTGTGCGGAGAGAATCGCCTGCGGGAACGCCCACAGGGGGTGGTCTGCCGGTAGCGGTTCCTCTTCGAAGACGTCCAGCCCGGCGCCGGCAATGGCACCGGTGCGCAGGGCGGCCACCAGGGCGTCGGTGTCGACAATGGGGCCGCGGCCAATGTTGATGAAGCGGGCGTCTGGGTTCATGGCGGCGAACGCCTGGTTGCTGAACAGGCCGCGGGTGTCGTCCGTCAGCGGGGCGGCCACCACCACGAAGTCCGCCCCGGGGAGCTCCTCCAGCAGGGTGTCCTGGGCGTGGACGCGGCCGAAGTCGGGGTCGTCCTGCCGAGCCGAGCGGGCGACCGCGTCCACCTGCATGCCCACGCCGGCCAGGAGCCGGCCGATCTGGCGGCCGATGGAGCCGGCGCCGATGATCAGTGCGCGCTTGCCGTTGACCGTTTCGGTGTCGCGGTGCTGCCAGCGGTGCTGATCCTGGTAGCGCACCGAGGCCGGCAGGTCCTTGGCGAAGGCCAGGACCAGGCCGAGCACGAATTCGGCGATGGGCCGGTCGAAGATTCCCCGGGCGTTGGTGATCGGGATGCTGCTCGACTGCAGCTCCGGGAACATCAGCGCATCCACGCCGGCGCTGGTGGCGTGGATCCAGCGCAGCCGGGTGGCAAGGTGCCAGCACTCGGCGAGCATCTCGGTGCGGAAATCGGTGACCAGCAGAATGTCCGCCTGTGTCAGGGCCTGTTCCAGGCTCTCGCGATCGTTGGCGAGCAGCAGCCGGGCCTGATCCGCAACGCCATCCAGCCCGGGAGGGAGGGATTCGTCTTCCGCCGTGAGAACGGCGATGACCGGCTGATCCATGGTGAACTCCGATTGAAACACGGGTGGCCAGCGCGTGCGGATGCAGTGCTCCGGATGCGCTGTTCTTCCGGCGACGTTATACAGGGGGTGGAGAAGCGTCAACCGAACGCTTTGCAGGCCCCGTCACACGCCTGTTTCAGGGCGCTTGACCCGCCAGCGCGCAGAGGCATAGTCTCGCCGAATGGGAGCCGGCTGCATCCGTGCGCAGCGCCCGTCGTGGCGGGCGCCGTTCCCATCAAGGGCCCAGTGCTCACATCAGCTGTCAACGTGGAGGAGTCATGGCAGTCAATCCGATCGAAACCGAAGCACAGGACCTGGACGATGTTCGCGACGCCAGCTGGGCCCCGGCGCTGCGCGCGATTCCCGTTGCGGGCATTCGCAAGATGGTCAATATGGCCGCCAGCATGGAGGATGTCATTCATCTGTCCATCGGCCAGCCCAACTTCCCCACGCCGCGCCATATCATCGATGCGTACATCGAGGCGCTGGAGGAGGGGCATACCGGTTACACCATGGACGCCGGCCTGCCCGAGCTGCTCACGGCCCTGGCGGAGTACTACAGCCAGCGCTACGGTCGGACCATCACTGAAGACAACATCCTGATCACCGCTGGTGCGACCGAGGCAATCTACCTCGCGCTCACGGCCACGTCCGCGCCCGGGCGCCAGTTCCTGGTCACGGATCCCACGTTCCTGCTGTACGCGCCGCTGATCCGCATGAACGGCGGGGAGGTGAAGTACATCCCCACGCGTGCCGAGCACGGGCATCAGCTCGATCCGCAGGAAGTGATCGACAACATCGGCATGCGCACCTACGGCATCGTGCTGAACTCGCCGAGCAACCCCACCGGCACCGTCTACCCGGCGGAGACCATCGACGCCATCTGCCAGGAAGCGGCCTACCGCGGTGTCTACGTCTTCAGCGACGAGGTTTACGATCACCTGCTGCTGGATGACATGGAATACCCCAGCGTGCTGCGCCACGCCATGGACCTGGACAACGTCATGGTGGCGAGCAGCTTCTCCAAGACGTTCAGCATGGCGGGCCTGCGCATCGGCTGGATCATCTCCAGCCAGGGCGCGATCAAGAAACTGCGCCGGTATCACATGTTCACCACCACTGTGGCGAACACCCCGGCCCAGTGGGCCGGCATCGCCGCCCTGAAGGGGGATCGCAGCTGCATCGATGACATGGTGCAGGAGTACGCCCAGCGGCGGGACCGCGTGGTGCAGCTGGTGAGTGAGACGCCGCATCTCACGGGTTACTGGCCACAGGGGGCGTTCTACATCTTCCCATCCCTGCCCCACGGGGCCAATGCCAACCAGGTCTGCCTGCGGATGCTGCAGGAGACCGGCGTATGCACCGTGCCGGGCGATGCCTTCGGCGAGCACTGCAGCAACTCGCTGCGGATCAGCTACTCCACGTCGCTGGACAAGATCGAGGAAGCTTTCGAACGCATGGTGCCGTGGCTGGCCAAGCAGGACTTCTGACCGTCGTTCCGATCGGATTGCATTAGCGCTATCCATGACCTCCGCCCCGGACGCCGGGGCGGAGATTGTCTTTTCTGCCCGTTTCCATACGCTATAGTACGGACACCGCTTTTCACAGACTCCGGGGGAGCCCAATGACCAGTACCATCGTCACCGAGCGCCAGGATGGCGTGCTGACCATTACCCTCAACCGCGCCGACAAGCGCAACGCGCTCACCGGCGAGATGTACGACTCGATCCGCGAGACCATGGCCGCTGCGCGCCAGGACGGCGACGTGCGCGCCGTGCTGCTGAAGGCCGAGGGTGAGCATTTCACGGCCGGCAATGACCTGCAGGACTTCGGTCCGAAGGCCGCCGAGCGGGTGGCCAGTGGCGAGAAGGCGCCGGCCATGAAGCTGATCGATGACATGGTCGACTTCGACAAGCCGGTGGTCGCCGCCGTGCGCGGTCATGCCGTCGGCATTGGCACCACGCTGCTGCTGCATTGCGACGTGGTCGCCGCCAGCGAGACGGCATCGTTCGCGTTGCCGTTCACGCGCCTGGGGCTGGTGCCGGAGTTTGCGTCGTCCTACGTGCTGCCGCTGCTGGCGGGGCGGGTGCGGGCCAGTCACACACTGCTGCTGGGGGAGCCCTTCGATCGGGAGCGTGCCCGGGAGCTGGGCATCGTCTCCCTGAGCTGCAGCGATGCGGAACTGGACGAGACGGCGCTTGCCAAGGCCCGCGCCCTGGCTGCGCTGCCGCCGAAGGCGCTGCGTGCGACCAAGCGGTTGATCAACAGCGCGGCGTACACCGACCGGTTGCGGGAGGTGATTGCCGCGGAGGGCGAGTCGTTCGCCGCGGGTCTGGTCTCGGACGAGCACCAGGAGGCGGTGGCCGCGTTCTTCGAGAAACGGCAGCCGGATTTCAGCCGCTTCAGTTGAGGGGATCCAGGTGGCGCGGCGTTCGGGTTTGAGGTGGTGGACCTGAAGGTCCACCCTACGCCGGATTCAAGCACCTATCGGGATCAAGGCGTAGGGTGGACGTTCACGTCCACCATCCAGCGTCGGGTAACCGCCCGGGCCCAGCCGTAGGGTGGACCTTCAGGTCCACCATCCTGTGCTCGCTCCGTCTCACCACCGCGGCTTGCGCTTCTCCAGAAACGCATCCACGCCTTCCCGCGCCGCATCCGTATCCATGTTGCACGCCATGGTCCGCGAAGCATCCGCATACGCATCCGCCAGGTCCGCTCCGTACTGACGGTAGAACAGCGCCTTGCCCGCCTGGATCGCCTCCGGCGGCTTCGCGGCGATCTTCGTGGCCAGTGCGTCCGCGGTGTCAGCCAGCGCATCATCGTCGACCACATGGTTCACCAGCCCGATGCGCTGGGCTTCGTCGGCGTCCACGAAATCGCCGGTGAACAGCATCTCCAGTGCCGCCTTGCGCGGCACCACACGGCTGACCGCCACGGCGGGCGTGCTGCAGAACAGGCCGAGGTTGATGCCGGAAGTGGCAAAGCGTGCGGAGCGGCCCGCCACCGCCAGGTCGGCGGTGGCCACCAGCTGACAGCCCGCGGCCGTGGCAATCCCTTGGACCCGCGCGATCACCGGCTGCGGCAGACTGACCACGCGCTGCATGAACGCGCTACACCGGTCGAACAGCTCCCGGTGCGCCTCGGCGTCTTCCATGCCGCGCACTTCCCGCAGGTCGTGGCCGGCGCAGAACGCCTTGCCCTCGGCCTCCAGGATGACCGCGCGCACGGTCTCGTCATCCGCGATCACGTCCAGGGCCCGGTGCAGCGCATCAATGACGTCGCCGCGCAGGGGGTTGTATCGCTCCGGCTCGCCGAAGGCCACCCGGGCCACAGCGCCGTCATGTGTGACACGGATCGGGGAACCGGTTTCAGGTGCGGGCTGGCTCATGACATCCTCCATACAGCAACGGCCGACCGGGTCGCCGGAGTTGCATCGTTGTATCCACCTCACGTACCCGTGAGCGTAACACCGTGATCGACACAGGTGGAGCCCACCCGGTTGCGCCCCACGACACGAGATGACAGCGGCGCGGTGGTGGGTCAGAATCCACTGCCAACCGTTGCTAGTGTATGAGGGTTTCCAATGGCGGACGAGATCAGCCGTTTGCGGCACATTCTCGCCGATTACCGCAATGTCGCGGTGGTCGGCCTGTCGGCGAACTGGTATCGGCCGAGCTACTTCGCGGCCAAGTACCTGCTGGACCACGGCTACAACGTGATCCCGGTGAACCCCGCGTACCCGGAAGTCCTGGGCTGCACCAGCTACCCGGACCTGCGCAGCGTGCCCGGGCCCGTGGACGTAGTGGACATCTTTCGCAGGCCGGAGGAGGTACCGGCGCTGGTGGACGACGCCATCGCCATCGGCGCGAAGGTGATCTGGATGCAGATCGGCGTCGTGCACGAGGCTGCCGCGGCCAGGGCCCGGGAGGCCGGGCTGGAGGTGGTCATGGACCGCTGCATGAAGATCGAGTACGGCCGGCTGTTCGGCGGCCTGAACTGGATGGGCGTGAACACCGGGGTAATCTCCGCCAAGCGCCAGCCCAATGTCCCTTTCTAGAGTGTTCAAGCAATGAGTGATCGCGAGTTCGGTTTCGAGACCCTGTGCCTGCATGCCGGGCATATCCCCGACGCGGCTACCGGCGCCCGCGCCGTGCCCATCTACCAGACCACGTCCTACGTGTTCGACAGCACCGACCACGCCGCGAGCCTGTTCAACCTGCAGACGTTCGGCAACATCTACGGGCGCATGAACAACCCCACCACCGCGGTGCTGGAGGAGCGCATCGCCGCGCTGGAGGGCGGCCGTGCCTGTCTGGCGGTGGCCTCGGGCATGAGTGCGCAGATGACGGCGCTGCTGACCCTGTGCGAGCAGGGTGACGAGATCGTCGCCGCGCGCACCCTCTACGGCGGCACGTTCAGCCAGTTCAACGTCACCTTCCGCAAGATGGGCATTACCGTCCACTTCGTGGACCCCGACGACCCGGAGAACTTCCGCCAGGCCATCACCCCGCGCACCAAATGCGTGTACGCGGAGACCATCGGCAACCCGCTGGGCAACGTGCTCGACATCGAGGCGGTTGCGGCCGTCGCCCACGACGCGGGTATCCCGCTGGTGGTGGACAACACCCTCGCCAGTCCGCACCTGTGCCGGCCCATCGAACACGGGGCCGATATCGTGGTGCACTCCGCCACCAAGTTCATCGGCGGCCACGGCACCACACTGGGTGGCGTGATCGTCGAGTCGGGCAAGTTCCCCTGGGACAACGGCAACTTCCCGCAGATGGTCGAGCCCTCCGAGGGCTACCACGGCGTCAGGTTCTACGAGACGTTCGGCGATTTCGCCTTCATCACCAAGTGCCGCGTGGAGACCCTGCGCACGCTGGGGGCGACGCTTTCCCCCATGAATGCCTTTCTGCTCATTCAGGGCGTGGAGACACTGGCGCTGCGCATGGAGCGCCACTGCGAGAACGCCATGAAGGTCGCGCGCTTCCTGCAGGAGCACCCCCAGGTGAGCTGGGTGAAGTTTGCGGGGCTGGCGGACAACCCCTACCACCACCTGGCGCAGAAATACCTGCCGCGTGGTGCCGGCTCCATTCTCACCTTCGGCGTGAAGGGCGGACACGAAGCAGGGGTGCGGTTCATCGAAAGCTGCCAGTTCCTCAGCCACCTGGCCAACGTCGGCGACGCCAAGACCCTGGTGATCCACCCGGCGTCCACAACCCACCGGCAGATGGACGAGGAGCAGCAGCGCACGGCCGGAGTCAGCCCGGACATGATCCGCCTGTCCGTGGGCATCGAGACCGCCGACGATATCCTCTGGGATATCGATCAGGCGTTGCGTGCCTGACCTCTGCGGCTGGTGCCACGAGGCCTGGTTCGGCACGATACGGCCTGTTCAGAACCGGAGCCCGGCGCCGGCCGCCGGGCAACGCAATCACGGATGTATCCGTAAACCAGGGATGATGCAGTCATGAAACGACTAGTGATCGGTTGTGGCCTGGCGGCCGTTGTCGCCGCGGTTGGCCTCGGTGCCGGGCCGGTGTGGACCGGCGCCGTGGCGGAGCGCCAGCATGAGCGTGCGCTGGAGTTCCTCGAACGCGAGCCGCAGGTGCGGGTACTGAGCAGCGAGTACGACCGCGGCTACCGTGGAGCGACCTCGCGGGTGGAGGTGGAACTCCTGGGGTCTGCCGCGGACGACTTCGCGGCCTTCATGGAGCAGGAGTACGGCGTCCGCCAGGCGCCGGTTCTGGTGTTCCATGACGGGGTCAGCCACGGACCCATCCCCTCCGGCAGCGGCGGGGTGCCCGGCGCTGCGTTTGTGACCAGCCGCGTGGAGGTGGCGGACGCCATCGGTGCGCACCTGCCGCTGTTTGCCGGCGATCCCACGCTCATGACCGCCGAAACCCGGGTCGGATTCGATGGCGCCAGCCGCATGACGTTCGCCACCCCGGCGTGGGAGGTGGAGGGTGACGAGGCCGCGTTCAGTTTCACCGGACTTGAAGGCACTCTCAGCCTGGATGCGGACATGGCCAGCGGCGAGATCGACATGGGCTTCGATCAGCTCGTCCTGTCCGAGTTCGGCAGCACGTGGTCTGCGCGGGGCGTGCGACTGCAAGCGGCGCCCGAGAATCTGGGTGCGCACATCTGGACCGGTGATTCGGTCCTGGAGGTGGACACCGTAGGTGTCGACGACTCGGAAATCGAGGGGCTGCGCATTGTCTCCGGGGCCGAGCTTGATGACGGTGCGCTGGACGTCACCTTCGACGCTACCATGCATGGCGCGGTCGCCGGCGGCTACCGGATCGAGGAATCCCGCCTCAAGGCGGCTCTGTACCGGGTCGATCAGCACGCCATGGAGCAGCTCGTGGCGCTGGGGGATGATCTGGAGCTCGGCCATATCGATGAACACACCATGGGCCTGCGCTTTCTCGGGCTGATTCCGCAGCTGCTGGAACGTGAGCCGGAGTTCGTGATCGAGGAGTTCACCATCGGCATGCCGGAAGGGCCTTTCCGCGCCAGTGCGCGTCTGGCCTGGGAGGGGCAGACGCCGTCGCTGGAAGACGCCTTTGCCGCGATCAACGGACTGGCCGCAGAAGTGGAGATGAAGGCCCCCCGGGATGCTGTGCACCGCAGTCTCCGCGCCTACCTGCGCCATGACCTCGAAACCGATGCCGCCACGTACGGCCAGAACCTCTCCGGTCAGGAGCTGGATGAGCGGGCAGTGGAGCTGGCCGACGCGCGAGTGGAGGCCATGGTGGCCGAGGGTGTGTTGCAGCACCAGGGCCAGGATTTGCAGGGGCACCTGTTGATCGAGGACGGTCTCGTCCTGATCAACGGCAGGAACTACGGCCCGGTCTGGGCGTTGCTGGCACGGTAAGCACGACGGCATTTGCCGAGGAGAGACGACATGTTCGAGAGCGGCCTGTTCAAGGGCAAGCGCATTCTGGTCACCGGCGGTGGCACTGGTCTCGGCAAGGGAATGGCCGAGAAGTTTCTGGCGCTGGGTGCGGATCTCTACATCTGCGGCCGTCGCCAGTCCGTGGTCGAGGGCACTGCCCGCGAACTGATGGACAGGCACGGCGGCAGCGTCACGCCGTTCGCCCTGGACATCCGGGATGCCCAGGCGGTGGACGACATGGTGGGCACCATCTTCCAGGACGGCCCGCTGACCGGTCTGGTGAACAACGCCGCCGGCAACTTCATCAGCCGCACCGAGGACCTCTCCCCGCGCGGTTTCGACGCCATCGCCAACATCGTCATGCACGGCACGTTCTACGTGACCCAGGCGGTGGGCAAGCGCTGGATCGAGGGCGGGCACCCCGGCAGCGTGGTCTCCATCGTGGTCACGTGGGTGGAGAACGGCGGGCCGTTCGTGGTGCCATCGGCCATGAGCAAGGCTGCGGTCAACACCATGACCAAGTCACTGGCCACGGAGTGGGGTGGCTACGGTATCCGGCTTAACGCCATCGGCCCGGGCGAGATCCCGACGGAAGGCATGAGCAAGCGGCTGAGTCCGGGGGAGAAGCCCGGTGAACGGGCCGCACGCACCAACCCAATGGGCCGGGTCGGTTCGATTGAGGAACTGCAGAATCTGTCCACGTTCCTGCTCTCTGACGGCTGCCCGTGGCTCAACGGCCAGACTATCATGATGGACGGGGGCGGTTACCTGGCCACCGGCGGCAACTTCTACGAGCTGCGAGAGTGGACGGATCAGCAGTGGCAGGACGCCCGTGAGGCGATCGAGGCCCAGAATCGCAAGGACCGCAGCCAGCGCTGAGCGGCGGTCGGGCCCGCGGACGCCATCCTCCGGAGTGTCGACCCGGCACTTAACGTGTCGCGCTCGCCTCCAGGGCGTCCTCGTCCTGCTGATGGACGGTGCGGCGCAGATCCCGCACCGACGCCATCAGACTGGACATGCTGTCGTCGATGGCTTCGGCGCCGGCGTGCACCACCTGCACGCTCGAATGGATGCCCTCGATGTTCGAGGCCAGTGACTGGTTGGTATCACGCTGTTCGCCGGTAGCCATGACCAGGTTCTGGATGCCGTCGTCCACCGCCTCCGAGGCGCCGATGATGGCTTCAAGGGCCCGCTCGGCCCGTCCTGCTTCCTCGCGGTTAGCTTGCATGGACTCGGCCACTCCCTGCATGGCCTGGTGGGCGTCATCCACGCCGGCAGCAATGCGATTGAGGGTAGTGCCGATGGTGTCGGTGGATTCGCTGGCGCGCTGCGCGAGGCCGCGTACCTCTTCCGCGACCACGGCGAATCCGCGCCCCTGCTCCCCGGCGCGGGATGCCTCGATGGCGGCATTAAGCGCCAGCAGGTTGGTCTGCCCGGCAATGCCCTCGATCTCCGAGAGGATGGACCGGATGCTCTCGGCGTGGCGGGTGAGTTCGCGCACGGCGATGGTGGTGGTTTCGATGCGTGCTGCGGTCTGCTCCATGCGCTCGCTGTTGGCGCGCATGGCCTCGCCGCCGGCCTGGGCCTGATGACTGGTCTCGCTGGCCTGGGCTGCGACATGGCTGGCCGTGGCCGCATTCTGGTCGGCAATGCGGGAGCTCTCTTCCACCGCCGACGCGATGTTGGCCGACTGGTCGCTGGCGGCGCGTGCAGTATCCGCGAGTTCCGAGGCGCGCTGCTTCACCGACTCTCCGTGCTCGCTGGCGGCGGTGACCGCCGTGGCTGCGTGCTCGATCAGTGTCTCGTTGCGCGCCAGTGTCTCGCGGGCGCTTGTCATGGCGGCCTCGGAGGCGGCCAGACTGTCGCGTTTGTCTCGGTCGAACACCCAGGCGAAGATGAACACCACCACCCCCAGGGCGATAGCGCTGCTTGCCTGAAGGCGCGCCTGGTGCGCCTCGGGCACCGCGCGCAGGGGCTCGATGACGCCATTGGCCTCGAACACGGCGAGCCCGGCGATCACGGCAATGCCCAGGACCATCCACAGGGCGCCCTCGAGGCGCCCGGCACCGGTGAACAGGGCGAGAATGCCCAGAAGGCCAAGCCAGAAGATGTTCGAACTCATGACGCCGGTGTTCACGATCGCCAGCCAGATCATCACCACCGTCAGCGCCAGCACTGCGAATACCCGGGCCACCGCCACGCGTCCGGTGGCCCGCATGAGCGTCGGCCCCAGAACGGCCATGACCAGGCCCAGACTGAGGCCGTAGACCGCCTCGTCGGCACCCACGGCGCGGTACTGTAGGATGAATACAAGCGATGCCAGCCCCATGGAGAACGACATGACCGTAATGATGCGGGCACGCCCGCGGGCCTGGTCGTCAGTGAGGCCGCGCGGGGTGAACCAGTCCAGCACGGAAGTGGCCATGGGGATGCCTCCAGGAGTCCGTGAACAGTCAATACGCTATCGTATGTTGACAACGGACAAGCGCGCTGTCCACTCCGGCGGGCATCCGTCGGCCAGCAACGCGATCCGGCTCGCTACGAGGTCCGCGGGCTGCTGATACCGTCAATACCCACCACTGGAGGAAATCCCATGAACCAGGCGCCGGCGTGTGACGTGGTGCTGCTCGGCGGCGGGCACAGCCATGTGGGCGTGCTGCGCCGATTAGGGCTGGCGCCGATGCCGGGCGCACGCCTGACGTTGGTCAGCCGCGATCGGTTTACCCCGTATTCCGGCATGTTGCCCGGCTATGTCGCCGGTCACTACAGCTTTGACGATGTGCATATCGATCTTTCGCGGCTGGCGGCGTTCGCCGGAGCGCGATTCATTCAGGACGAGGCTGTGGCGCTGGACCGTTCGCGGCAGCGGGTCATGACGCAACGCAGTGGCAGCGAGCACTACGACTGGTTATCCATCAACACCGGCGCCACGCCCGGGATGCGCGACGTGTCGGGTGCGGATGCCCACGGAGTCCCGGTGAAGCCGATCCACCGGTTCAACGAGCGCTGGCTGCAACTGCTTCAGCGTGTGCGTGATGGCCGCGGCCCTGTCCGGATCGTGGTGGTCGGGGCGGGGGCCGGCGGTGTGGAGCTGGTCCTGGCCATGCACTACCGCCTGCGTGGCGAGCGCAAGGCCCTGGGAGAGAACCCGGATGATCTGCAGTTCCACCTGGTCAGTGGTACGGCCACCATTCTGCCTACCCACAATCGTCGCGTACGGCGGTGGTTTGAAGCGGTGCTCGCCGACCGGGGCGTGACGGTACACCGGGGAGCGCGCGTCGCCCACGCCGGCCCCGAGGGGCTGACAACGGTCGATGGGATGATCATTGGCGCGGACGAGGTGGTCTGGACAACCAGTGCAGCCGGTGCCGCCTGGCTGGGCTCCACGGGACTGGCTCTGGACAATGACGGGTTCATCCGTGTGCGGCAGACGCTGCAGGCCGTGACTGACCCGCGCATCTTCGCCGCCGGGGACACCGCCACCATGGACGGGTTCGGGCGTGAAAAGGCAGGCGTGTTCGCCGTGCGTCAGGGGCGCCCGCTGGCGGCAAACCTTCGCCGCGTCGTGGCCGGGGACGCCCCGACACGCTATCGCCCCCAGTCACGCTGGCTGGCCCTGATCAGCACCGGCGATCGCCACGCCGTTGCGTCCCGGGGCGCCGTTAGCCTGCGCGGCCGCTGGGTGTGGCGATGGAAAGACTGGATCGACCGCCGCTTCATGGAGCAGTTCGCGCGCCTTCCCGTGATCGGCCGCTGATGCGCTAGGCCCGTTCGCCGTAGATGTAGCGGGTCAGGTCGTCGATCGTGTGCTCCTGGTCCTGGATCGCCCACTTGGTGAGGTCGCCGGCTGACACAATGCCGAGCAGGGTGGTGTTGTCCTGGTAGACGGGCAGGTGGCGCAAGCGCTTGTGCGTACACAGCGCCATGGCCTCACCCACGGTCATCTTCGGGGTGGCGATGGCGATCTCTGTGGTCATGACGTCACGTATGGGCGTGATGGACGCGTCCAGCCCCGGATGCACCACCCGTTTCATGAGATCACGTTCCGTGAACAACCCCTCCAGGTGGCCCTGGTTCATCACCAGGATGCAGCCCACATTGCTCTCCGTCATGACCTGGACGGCTTCCTTGACGGTCGCCCCCGGAGCGATGGTGTACAGGGCATCGTGCTTGTCCTTGATGATGGCGCTGAGCAACGTTTCCATGAATCTCTCCTTCTGGATTGAAAGGCCGCTCACTGAAAGCATAGCGCAGAGCGGCCGGCGTGGTGGCCTGTTGCAGCAGGGCGTCACCACCCCAATAATGCCTGCTTCCTCAGCGACCATGACGAGAAGGCAGGCATGACCATCAAGGCCGTATTCTGGGATTTCGGCGGTGTCTTCACCACCAGCCCCTTCGAGAATTTCCGCCGGTACGAAGAGCGGCACGGTTTGCCCCGGGATTTTCTCCGTACGATCAACGCCACCAATCCGGACCAAAACGCCTGGGCGCGCTTCGAGCGCAGTGAGCTGAGCCTGGATGCGTTCGATGCGGCGTTCGCCGAGGAATCCGGAGCCGCCGGACATGCGGTTCCGGGGCGGGACGTGATTGCGCTGCTGGCCGGTGAACTGCGACCCGAAATGGTGGCGGCGCTGGAGCGGGTCCGCCACACGTATCGGGTGGCGTGCATCACCAACAACGTCAGCGCCGGCGAGGGGCGCGGCATGCAGACCACCGCCGAACGGGCGGTGGAGATCGAGTCCGTCATGGAGCGATTCGAGCACGTGGTGGAGTCGTCGAAGCTCGGGCTGCGCAAGCCCGACCCACGCATCTACCAGCACACCTGCGACCTGGTCGGCGTGCGCCCGGAGGAGGTGGTCTACCTGGACGACCTGGGCGTCAACCTGAAGCCGGCCAGCCAGCTCGGCATGACCACCATCAAGGTGGTGCGCGCGCACGACGCCCTGCAGGAGCTGGGCGAGGTGCTGGCGCTGGATCTGCTGCCCCGGCAGTGAAGCACGGCCGGGGTTGCTTCAGTCGCCCTGTGGCAGCTCCATGACCATGCAGGTGGTGGAGGCGTGGGCGTAGAGCTTGCCGGCCGGGTCCGTCAGCCGCCCTTCGGCGGTGGCGACCCGGCCGCCCACATGGATCACCTTGCCCTCGGCGCGCACCGGCCCTGTCTCCGGGGTGAGCGCGCGGACGTAGTTCACTTTCAGCTCCAGCGTCGTGTAGCCCTTGCCCCGGGGCAGCGTGGACTGGACGGCGCAGCCCACACAGGAGTCCAGCAGCGTCGCCGCCCAGCCGCCGTGAACGGAACTGATCGGGTTGTAGTGGGCGGCCAGTGGGGTGCCCTGGAAGACCACCCGACCCTCTTCGGCCAGTATGGGCAGAAAGTTCAGCGTCTCGCCGATGGGCGGGTGGGGCAGCTCGCCGCTGAACATGGCCTGAAGGAACTCCAGGCCGGAGTACTGGCCGATGGTGGCGAGGCTGTTGGTGCTGGCCTGGTGCAGGCGCCGGCGGACCGTTTCTGCTTCGTCCTCCCAGCGCGCGCGAATGGCGGCCGGGTCACTGTGATCGTTCGTCGTCATGGTTATGATCTGCCTCGGGTGCATTGTTGTCTCGGCTCATGCACCCTACAACGAAACAGCGTTATTGCGCAGCTTCGGCGGCCAACAAGAACAGTCACGCGAGGAGAAAACCACCATGATTCAGGCGACCATGCAGGATGCCCCACTGTCATTGAACCACTTCCTGGAGCGGGCCGGCCGGCTCTACGGCGAGTCGGAGCTGGTGACCCGCCGCCCAGACAAGTCCCTCGTGACGCACACCTACGCTGCATTCCACCAGCGCAGCCTGGCTCTGGCGAGCGCCCTGCAGGCCGCCGGCCTCAAGCCCGGCGACCGGGTTGCGACCCTGTGCTGGAATCACCACGCGCATCTGGAGTGCTATTTCGGCATCCCGGCCGCGGGCGGGGTGATGCACACGCTGAATCTGCGCCTGGGGGCGGATGAGCTTGCCTGGATCATGAATCACGCCGAAGACAGGTTCCTGATCGTCGACGATGTCCTCCTGCCGCTCCTCGAACAGGTGCGTGATCAGGTGAGCCTTGAGCGGGTCATCGTGTTCCCGTTCAGCGGCATGGCCGTGGACGACGCGTTCACGGACTACGAGCAGTTCCTGGCCGGCGCGCCGACGGGCTTCCAGTACCCGGAGCACGACGAGAACGACCCGGTGGCCATGTGCTACACCTCCGGCACCACGGGGCGGCCCAAGGGTGTGGTCTATTCCCACCGCTCCGCCGTGCTGCACACGCTCTCCGCCTGTCTGCCCGACAGCTGGGGGCTGACCGCCGGTGATGCCGTGCTGCCGGTGACGCCCATGTTCCACGCCAACAGCTGGGGCGTGCCTTATGCCTGCGTCATGCTGGGCCTGAAGATGATCTTCCCGGGCCCCCACCTTCACCCGGAGGACCTGCTCGACCTGTTCGAGCAGACCCGGCCCACCTATTCACTGGGTGTGCCTTCCATCTGGCTGCCCATGGCCGATCTCATGGATAAACAGCCGGAGCGGTGGGCACTGCCCGCGCACATGCGCATGCTGGTGGGCGGCTCGGCGATGCCGGAGTCGGCAATCCGCGCCTTCGCCCGGCACGGCATGGAGGTGACCCACGGCTGGGGCATGACCGAGACTAGTCCCCTGGCCAGCGTCGCCTCCATCAAACCGGAGCTGCAGCACCTGGACGACGACGCGCGCTTTCCCTATTACGCCACTGCCGGGCTTCCGCAACCCCTGGTGGACCTGCGCATCGTGGGCGACGACGGCGTCGAGCCACCCTGGGATGGCGAGGTCACCGGCGAGATCCAGGTGCACGGCCCGTTCATTACCGGCAGTTACTACCAGGCGCCGGACGCGGCCGACAAGTTTACGCCGGACGGCTGGCTGCGCACGGGGGATGTGGCCAGTATCGATCGCCACGGCTACATCCGAATCGTCGACCGCACCAAGGATCTGATCAAGTCCGGCGGCGAGTGGATCAGTTCGGTGGACCTGGAGAACGCCATCATGGCGCACCCGCGCGTGGCCGAGGCGGCGGTGATCGCGGTGCCGCACCCGAAGTGGGCTGAACGGCCGCTGGCGTGCGTGGTCCGCAAGCCCGGGCAGGACGTCTCGCCCGAGTCCATTCGCAATCTTCTGGCCGAGCGGTTCGCCCGCTGGCAGCTCCCGGACGATTACATCTTCATGGACGAACTGCCGCACACCTCCACGGGCAAACTCTCCAAGGCGACCCTGCGACAGATGCACGAGGCGGGGCAACTCCCGAAAACGGAGTAGGGTTGTAACCGTAGGTTGGACCTTCAGGTCCACCATCGAGATTTCCAGGCAACGGTCCATGACGTCAATGCACGGTCCGCCCGATGGTAGATCTGAAGATCTATCCTACGCCTACGCCCCGACGCAGTCTGGCGGGACGCATTGCCGTGGTAGCCGTAGGGTGGACCTTCAGGTCCACCAACCCAACGAGGCCTACCGTCGCGCCCCCTCCGGTGCCGGTTTACCAAGCGCCTCGAACCCCTTCTCCAGGTGGACGGGGTGACCATGGGGCGTGGTTTCATAGGCGGCGACCCAGGCCTCGCGGAAGGCGGTAAGGTCCTCGGCCGCCGCTTCGCCCCTCCGGGTGAGCAGGCCTTCCAGTGCCCGCAGCCAGTCCAGGTAATACTGGTCCGGCGCGTCCGCGATGCCGGCGTCCGCGGAGCGTTTGCGCTCCGTGGCCAGGGCGTCCGCCCACTCACTCCAGGTGAACACGCCGCACTCGTTCAGGTGGACGGTCATGGCGAAGGCCTGGGCCTGCCAGGGCGCTTCGAACGGAGGCTGTTCGTCACTGCGCATGGAGATAGGTCTCCCACAGGTCGAGCATCACGGTATCGCCTTCAGTCGCCTCGGAACCCCACAGATCCCGCGCCTGGAACTGCACAGTGTAGAGGTGGTCGGGGTGTTCGCCCTGGAAGTGGGCGTTGGTGTCGGGCAGTACGTGGCCGCCGTGGTGGCGCAGGATGATGCCTTCGTGACCGCGGGCGTAACGGGGCAGCCGGGTGTGCCCCTGCGGATGCTCGTTAGTGGTGACCACCCGGTCGCCCACCCGGAACCGGGGCTGCGTGTCGATGTCCCGCTCCGTCGGGCCGCCGCGGCGTAGCATGGCGCGGGCGCCGGCAGCATCCACCGGCGGCGTGAGCGACTCTCCGGCGGGCTCGCCGGTGCGCAGCTCCTCCTCGGTGACCAGGCCGGTTTCCACCATGAGCCGCTCCAGGGCGTCGACCCAGCGCTCGTAGTAGCCGTAGCCCAGGTAGCGTGCCGGGTGCATGTCCTCCCGGGCCCTGCGGCTGGCGTCGATGTTCCAGCGCCCCCAGGCAGCCATGACCACGGTCATCGCCATGGCGCGGTTGTACCAGTCCGGGTGGGGGTGGGTGTCGAGGACGTCCGGCACGGCGCCGAAGCCGTGCATGCCGCCCAGGTCGTGTGCGCCGTTCATGCGTCACCTCCTGCAGTGTCCGGCGTCAGCGCGCGGCCGGCGCCGACCATGGCGTCACGGGTGACCAGGTCCGCCAGCGCTTCTTCGTTCCAGTCGTCGGTCCCGGCGGGGCGCTGCGGGATGACCAGGTAACGGATCTCCGCGGTGCTGTCCCAGAGGCGAATATCGACACTGTCATCCAGGTCCAGGCCGAACTCCCGCAGGACCGCCCGGGGCTCACGGACCGCCCGCGCCCGGTAGGCCTCCGACTTGTACCAGGTGGGCGGGATGCCGAGAACGGTCCACGGGTAGCAGGAGCACAGCGTGCACACCACCAGGTTGTGAACGCGGTCGGTATTCTCCACCGCCACCATGTGCTCGCCCTGACGCCCCTGGTAGCCCAGGTGGGCAATGGCGGCGGTGGCGTCATCCAGCAGCCACTGGCGATACTCGGGGTCCACCCAGGAGCGGGCCACAACGCGTGCGCCGTTGCGCGGCCCCACATCGTTGGAGTAGGTCTCGATGATGGCTTCGAGCGCGCCGGGGTCCACCAGGCCCTTGCGCGTGAGCAGCGACTCGAGCGCCTGGACCCGCAGTGCCGGCTCCGGCGGTACGTGGCTGTGGTCGTGATCATGGTCGTGGTCGTGGCTCATGGGGCGATCCCGGGTTACCGTCATTACCATGACAATAACGCGCCTGAGCGTGGTGTCCATAACAGTGTTTCAGCGGCGGTAGACAGGCGAGGTGCAGGTGACGGGCTGGCTGCGAGTGACGGTGGTCGGTGTGCTGGCAGTGGCGGTGCCGGTGGGTGCCGTGCTGTGGAGTACCTGGATGCCGGGGAAGAGTGTCACCGAGCCCCTGGCGCCCCCCGATGGCGAGACGTCCGCGCTGGCGACGACGCTGGAAGCGGATGTGCGCTCGCTGGCGGAGGGGGTCGGCGAGCGCAACATGCGCACGGACGGTTCCATGGCGGCGACGGTGGACTGGCTGGAGCAGCGCCTCAGTGCAATGGGTGTGGCCCCGGATCGGCATGTCTACGTGCTGCAGGGCGGACGCTGGATGGGGGAGCGCGCCGTCAATGTGGTCGCCGAGGTGCCGGGCACGCGCTCCGCGGACGAGGTGGTGATCGTCGGTGCCCACTACGACACGGTGCCCGGCTCGCCCGGGGCCAACGACAACGCCTCCGGTGTTGCCGTGCTCCTGGCGCTGGCCGCCTGGGCCCGGGAGAACCCGCAGCCGCGCACGCTGCGCTTCATCGCCTTCGCCAATGAGGAGCAGCCCTTCCATCAGACCAGTGACATGGGCAGCGAGGCCTACGCGCGGGACGCGGCCGAGGCGGGTGAGGCGATTACCGCCATGATGGCGCTGGACGGGCTGGGGTACTACAGCAACGCGTCCGGGAGCCAGCACTATCCCTACGACTGGATCCGGTGGTTCTACCCGGACCATGGCAACTTCATCGGCTTCGTCTCCCGCACGCGCGATGCCAATCTCGTGCGGCGCGCCGTTGGCGCCTTCCGCGGTGAGGCCACCATTCCCTCCGAAGGCGCGGCGCTGCCCGCCGCCGTGCCGGGCATTGGCTGGTCGGATCACCGCCCGTTCTGGGATGCCGGGTATGCCGCGTTTCTGGTCACCGATACACTGCCGTTCCGGGATCCCCAATACCATCGCCCGGGCGATACGCCGGAGCGACTGGATTATGATCGCCTCGCCCGCGTCGCCATTGGTCTGCGCGGCGTCGTCGAGGCGCTCGCGACCCCGGATGGGGAATAACGCGGGGAAAGCGCATGTTACCCAATGCCACCCCTTCACATGCGCATGAAATTCAGTACAATGCGCGATTCACCGAAGCAGCGGGTCTCCCGCATTCCGGACAGATCTGAGGGATAGTCAATACATGGTTACCATTCGTCTGGCACGTGGCGGCGCCAAGAAGAGCCCCTTCTACTACGTGGTTGTCACCGACAGCCGTGAGGCGCGGGATGGCCGGTTCATCGAGCGCCTGGGCTTCTACAACCCCGTGGCCCGTGGTCAGGAAGCCGAGAATCCGCTGCGCCTGAACCTGGAGCGCGTGGATCACTGGATCGAGCAGGGTGCACGCCCGTCCGAGCGCGTGAACCAGCTGATCAAGAAAGCCCGCAAGGAGCAGCAGGTCAGCGCCTGAGCGGCTGCCTGGTCAAGGGGTGAGTCGCCGTGGCGGATGACGACGACACCCGGCTGATCGTCCTGGGGCGAGTCTCCGGGATTTTCGGCGTGAGCGGATGGGTGCGGATCTATTCCTACACCGATCCGCGCGAGAACATCCTGCAGTACAGCCATTGGCATCTTCCCTTCGATGGGGAGTGGCGCCGTCTCAAGGTGGAGGACGGGCGCCGCCAGGGCAAAGCGGTGGTGGCACGCCTGGAAGGGTGTGACGACCGGGATCAGGCGCGCGCCCTGATGGGCTGTAACATCGCGCTGCCCCGTGCGGAACTGCCGCCGCTGCAGGAAGGCGAGTATTACTGGTTCGACCTCCAGGGCCTGCGGGTTTACAACCGCGAGGGCGTCGACTTCGGTACCGTGTCGCACATGATGGCGACCGGGGCCAATGACGTGCTGGTTGTCCATGGAGAGCGTGAACGGCTGATCCCCCTGGTTCTGGATCAATTCGTTCACCGGGTCGATCTCGAAGCAGGCGTGATCGAGGTCGACTGGGATTCCGACTTCTGAGCGGCAGTGGCCGGAGGGAACATGCGCGTTGACGTCATCACGCTGTTCCCGCAACTGGTCGAGGCGGTTGCTCAGTACGGAGTCACCGGGCGCACGGCCGATCGTGGCCTGCTGCAGCTGGTGACCTGGGATCCGCGGGACGACGCCGTGGATCGCCACAGAACCGTTGATGACCGATCCTACGGCGGCGGTCCGGGGATGGTCATGAAAGTGGAGCCGCTGCGCACCACCATCCGTCGCGCGCGGCAGGACGGCCAGGCGCCGGCCCGCGTGATCCACCTGAGCCCCCAGGGGCGCCGGCTGGATCAGGCGAAAGTGGCGGAACTGGCATCGCGGGAGCGGATCATTCTGCTCTGCAGCCGTTACGAAGGCGTCGACGAGCGGTTGCTGGAAGCGGAAGTGGACGAGGAGCTCTCCATCGGAGATTTCGTCCTAAGCGGCGGTGAGTTGCCCGCCATGACCGTCATCGATGCGGTGAGCCGGCTGTTGCCCGGTGCACTGGGCCACGAGGACTCCGCGGCGGAGGACTCGTTTGCGGCGGGGGTGCTGGACTATCCGCACTACACCCGACCCGAAGACATTGATGGCCAGGGCGTGCCGCCGGTTCTTCTCGGCGGAGACCATCAGGCCATCGCCCGCTGGAGGCGGAAGCAGGCGCTGGGCCGGACGTGGTTGCGTCGGCCCGACCTGCTGGCGGGGCAGGAACTGGACGCGGACAGCCGCAGGCTGCTGCGGGAATTTATCGATGAATATCGAACCGACGACCGGAACAAGCCGGTCTGACACCGGCAGAGGATAACGGCATGACCAACATCATTGACGAGCTCAACAAGGAACAGATCGAGGCGCTGGGCCGCGATGTGCCTGAGTTTGCCCCGGGTGATACCGTGCTGGTGCAGGTGCGCGTCCGGGAAGGCAACCGCGAGCGGCTGCAGCCCTTCGAAGGCGTGGTCATTGCCAAGCGCAACCGCGGCCTGGATTCTGCGTTCACCGTGCGCAAGACCTCTCACGGCACGGGTGTGGAGCGTGTCTTCCAGACCTACAGCCCGCTGATCGAGAGCATCAAGGTCAAGCGTCGTGGTGATGTGCGCCGCGCCAAGCTGTACTACCTGCGCGAGCTCAGCGGCAAGGCCGCCCGCATCCGCGAGAAGGTCTGAGCGGCACCCGAAACGCCGCTTCGGATCGGAACGCCTCGAAGAACCCGCCGGCTGCATCTGCACCGGCGGGTTTTTGCGTGCCCGGCATTGACCAGAGAGCCGTCACGACCCCGTGCGAAGACGCGCCGTCAGCGCCCGCCGTGCCTGCTGGCCGGGCTCGCTGATCAGTGCCACCCCCACAGCCGCCAGCAGGATCCCGCCCCAGGCGGCAAGGGGCATCACCTCACCCAGTACCAGCCAGGCGATTACGGCCGACACCGGCGGAACCAGGAAGAACAGCGCCGAGACCCGCGATGCCAGACCCAGGCGCACCATTGCCAGGAGCAGCGTGACCGCTATCAGGGAGTTGCCGACCACCAGATAGGTGATCGCAATGAGGAACTCGCCGGTCCAGTCCACGCGCAGCGGCTCCAGCGCCCAGGCGATGGGCATCAGCACCAGAAAGCCGATGCCGCACTGAATGATGTTGGCACTCACCGGATGCTGCGCGACTCCGAAGCGTTTCTCGTACAGAGTCGCGGATGTCATGGCCAGCAGCGAACACACGGCAAACCCGACGCTGATCAGCGAGGTCGTCTCCACCGCCATGCGGGAGGTAATCACGATGCCGGCGCCCAGAAGGCCCAGGATCAGGCCTATCCAGCCCTGCAGGTTGACCCGCTCCCCCACCAGCGGCGCCGCCAGAAAGCCGACCACGATCGGGTGGAGGGAGGCGATCAGCGCCACGGCACCCGCCGACAGGCCGTACTCCAGCGCCATGTAAACGCCGCCGAAGAAGAACACCTGAATGCACAGGCCGACCACCGCCACATGCAGCCATTCAAGCGGTGTCTTCGGCAACGCCGGGCGCAACAGCAAGTACAGCGGCAGCAGCACCGCCACCACCAGCGCGTAGCGTAAGGCCAGCAGCGTCATTGGATCGGTGTGAGGCAGCGCCATGGCGGCGAAGACGAAGCCGCTGGCCCACATCAGCAGGAACACCACCGGGGCGCCTTTCAGCGCCTGCTCGAGAATCGCGCGGTTCATGGGCTGCCTGTCAGTCCCTTGGGTGCGTTGTACTGAATGGCGGGCCGGGCGCCCCTCGAATCGGTTATCATGCCTGTTCCGGAAACACCGTTATAACCCCTGGCCGCATAGATCGGTCCCATAACGACAAACGAGGAGAGACGCCCATGAGACGCACTCTCGGCCTGATTCTGTTCACTCTGGCCTGCATGCCTCTGGCCGCTGCGGCGGAGGACGGCGAGAAGCTCCGCGACTACCTGGAAGGGACCTGCGCCATGGCGGGTGCCGGCAAGGGCGCCCCGGACCATGACGACTGCATGGCCGAGGAGCGCGAATCGTTCGAGGATAACCTGGCGAGCATGCGCGAGCGGTTCGAAGCGGCGTGTGAAGACGCCTCCGGTGACGACCGCGCGGCGTGCATGCGCGAGCAGGGTGAACGGAAGGCGGATGAGTTCCGCGGTCACATCGACGCGGTTGAAGACGACACCCGCGCCCGTGGCGCCGAAGAACTGCACGAGCGCCTGTCGCAACTGTGCACCCAGGTGCTGCGCCAGTCGCCGGGCAGTGCGTCTCACGACTACTGTATTGCGCAGCATGCGATTCAGTACTCCTACTTCGCCGAAGCGGCCGTGGAAGCCCTGGAGCAGAACCCGGACCTGAGCGGCTACTGAGGCGCATGGTCGCCGGCGCCGGGATGGCGTGCACTGTGCTATCCCGGTGTTACCGCCGCATGCTGAACGCCTGTGGCCGGCCGTCGGGGTGCAGGGTCAGCAGCAGCACGAGCCCGTAGCAGACCGCCCCCGCCAGCAGCACTTCGCTGAGACCGACTGTCATGGCGATGACCACTGCGGTCACGGCGCCGAGCACCGAGAAGACCCCGTTGATCGCCCACATCCAGGGTACTGCGTCGCCATGGCGCTGGAGATCCAGGGAGCGCACCACGATGGGGAACGGAAAGCCCAGGGCGAAGGAGAGCGGCGCAATCAACACAGCGCTGGCGACGATCCGGCCGGAGAGGCCCAGGGGCATCAGCCAGTCGAGGAGCGCAGGCAACCACCACGCGAATGCCAGCGTGACAACCACCACGGCCGCTGCTGCCGCCGCTAGGGCGGCACCGAAGCGTGTGGGCGCGACCCGGCTGGATACCAGGCTCCCCAGCCCCATGAATACCAGCAGGGCGAACAGAAGCACCGCCAGCGACAGCACCGGATCGCCGAGGAACAGGGTCAGGCGCTGAACCAGCGACACCTCGACGAGCATGAAACCCAGCCCGATTGCCGCGAACAGCAGCACCTGCCGCGGCAATCGTCGCTTGCCGCCGGTCGGGTGGCGGAACCCGCGGGCAAGGGGTGGGAGCAGCACCAGGGCACCGGCTCCCAGCGCGGCCCAGAACAGCCACTGGATGGCCTCGGGCAGCTCCTGTTCGAAGTGGTAGAAAAAGGGACGATTGTCCGTTACCGCCGAGAGGTTGTGACCCTGTTCCTCGACCCGTGCCACGGCGTCGTCCAGCGACAATCCCCCGTGGGCCATGGCCTGCAACAGCGGGTTCATGGCCCCCTGCTGGCGCACGTGCGGCGCGAAACTGGCGTTCGTGGAGAAACCCACGTTGCCGGCCTGCCGGAGAATGCGCCGGGCCGTGGAGGGCGAAAACGGCTCGTCCGCCACCACGAACACGGGGTAGGGGAACGAGCCGAGAATGTAGATGTGCTCCATCGCCTCGGGCGTGTCCATGTCCCGGCCGGCCATGGCATCGAGGGTGATCCGCAGCAGTCGCAGAATGGCCAGCTCATCGTGGGTTACCACCACGAGCTGGCCGCCTTCGTTGATGTGATCCAGGTACTCGCCCACCGCCTGTTCCGTCAGCAGGAAGTTCTCCGTCAGGGCGAAGCCCTCCCGGCTGCGGCTGGTGTTGGTGACCGGCAGGCTCATGAAGATGAGGTCGTAGGAATCATCGCTGCGTTTGATGAAGTGTCGGCCTTCGCCGTGGCGGACGTTGATATGGTCGAAATCGGTATAGAGACCGCCGTTGTAGGCCCCCTGGTCGCGGACGATGCCCAGGAGTTCCCGGTTGACCTCCACCGCCGTGATCGACTCGAATCCGGCCCGCGCGGCCAGGAGCACGTCCCGGCCGCCACCGGGGCCGATGATCAGCGCGTTGTCGCGCCGCTGCTCGTCCATGAACAGAAAGGGGAAGCGCCCGGGGAACTCCTGCTCCAGCGTTTCCACGGCATCGCCCGGGTTCGCCAGATCACCCGTAAAACGGTACATGGGCGTGCCTGCCGTGCCGTCGATGTACAGGTCGCGGTGGTGGTCGGTGCGGGCGTAGGTGATGAGGTCCGTGCGACCGAAGGCGCTCCAGCGGGTGTCGGTCACGGCTCCCTCGCGAGGGCCGTGAATGGCGTCGTGGATCTCCTTCTCCGGGTTGTTGCCCACGGGCAGATCCGTGCCGAGCGTGCCGGTTGCCTGCAGCAGCGTGAGCCCCAGGGTCGCGATCAGGGCCAGCCCGGAGGCGGTGAGCGCCAGCGCCCGGCCGCCTTCCGCGGCCCGCGCCAGCAATAGACTGCCGCCCGCCGCCAGGGCTGCCAGCGCGAAACTGCCGCCGATGCCGCCCCAGATATTCAGCGCGATCACCGCCACCACTGCACCGGCGGCGGCACCGACCAGGTCGGCACCGTAGAGCGGTCCGCTCATGGCGGCGTGGCGGCGGTAGAGCTCGGCGAAGAACAGGCCGGCGGCCAGAAACGGCAGGAAAATGACCGCAAAGAAGGCGAGCCCGTATTCGTGCATGCTGGACCGCTGTGCCAGGGCGAGCACCAGGCCGATGGCGATGGCGATCACCACGGCGGACGCGGCGCCGAACAGTGCCAGAAGTGCAGGCGCCGTGCGCGTCCCCACCCAGCGCCGGTGCAGGAGGTGGACCACGACCCCGCCCACCCCGAGCCCCAGGAGCGCCAGTGACACCACGGCGAACACGTAGTGATGGGAGAGGGCGACCGAAAGCACCCGGGTGAGTGTGATCTGCAGGCCGAGAAAGGCCAGCGAGATGAGGAACACCCCCGCGAGCAGGGTGGCAACCCTGCTCGCGGGGCGCTCCGCCACCGACGGCGTCGTCTGCGTCGTCTGCGTCG
>SLBZ01000012.1 GCA_007126095.1 Aquisalimonas sp. | reverse complement strand
GCAGCGCTGCTCATGACTCCGCCTTTCGTTGGGTTGGATTGGTGCCGGGCAGGCCGCGCGAGGCGGCGGTGGCCACCAGCAGCATCAGCGCCACTGCGCTGACCATGACTGCCCAGCCGCTCTGGGCGAACAGGATACCAGGCAACCAGGCGCCCAGGGTGCCGCCGGCATAGTAGGCCGCGATATAGAGTCCGTTGACCACGCCCCGGCGATCCGGGGCCAGGGCATTGACGATGCCCGGGGCGGTACCGTGAATCAGGAACATGCCGGCGCAGAAGACCAGCATGATCACGAACAGGGCCGGCAGTGACGGCACCAGGAATCCCAGCGTGGCGAGCAGGAAGACTCCGAGCCCGAGCCGGATCGTTGCCCGCGCACTGCCGCTCCAGCGCGTAATGCGGCCGGAGGCGAGAGCGACCACGATACCCATGAGGTAACCGGCGTACAGCAGCGCAATGGTGTCCTCGCCGGTGCCGGGCCGAAGCTGAACCGCCCGGAACGGCAGATAGGTGAGCAGCGCGGCGAACACGAAAAACACGCTGAACCCGATCAGGCAGGTGGCTGCCACGCCGGGTCGGGCAAGAACTTCGCGGCAGGCGCGCCAGTGGATGCGGGTGGTGTTCGGGGGCTGGTCTCCGCCCAGGCGCAGGAGCACCGGCGCGAGTGCGAGCAGCCCGCCGCCGAGCAGCCAGAACGCGGCTTCCCAGCTCCAGTAGGCGGAGATCAGCCCCGCCAGGGCGCGGCCGAGAAAGCCGCCGAGAACCGTCGCGGCCACATACGCGGCCATGGTGCCGGCGAGCCGCTCCGGGGCTACGCGGCCCGCGATGAACGTCATCAGCGCTGTCAGCGCCGCGGGGATCAGAATGCCCTGGGCGATCCGGGCGGCGAGCAGCAGGGCGAAGCTGTCCGCCAGAGCGAACATGATCTGGCTCACTCCCAGCAGGGCGACGGCGCCGGCGAGGACCCGACGCGCGCTCAGTCGTTCAAGCCAGAGCCCGTAGAGAATCGGCGCGATACTGAGGGGCAGCAGCGTGGCGGTGATCAGCAGCGCCGCGCGGGTCTCGGACACCGCGTAGTGCTCGGCGAGCAACGGCAGCAGGGGCTGGGGGGCGTAGAGTGCGCAGAAGACCAGGACGGTTGCCGCGAGGAGGCGCGCCATGGCCTTTACCGGTCTCCTGTCAGCAGCCGCTCCAGCGTTCCCTCGTAGATGGCCGACAGGGTGTCCAGATCCGCCGCGGTGACCCGCTCGTCGATCTGGTGAATGGTGGCGTTGAGTGGTCCCAGCTCGATCACCTGCGCACCGGTGGGCGCAATGAAGCGCCCGTCCGAGGTGCCACCCCCGGTGGACAGCGCGGCCTGCTGGCCGGTGACGCTGGCGATGGCGTCCAGCGTGGCCGCCACCAGGTCACCCGATTCGGTGACGAACGGGCGTGCCGAGAGCTGCCACTCGAGCCGGTAATCGAGCCCATGCTGATCCAGTATCGCGCCGACACGGGCCTGCAGCGTCTCCGGCGTGCTCTCGGTGGAGAAACGGAAGTTGAAGGTGACGTCCACGCTGCCGGGGATGACGTTGGTCGCTCCCGTGCCGGCATGGATGTTGGATACCTGGAACGTGGTGGGCGGGAAACTGTCGTTGCCCGCGTCCCACTGTGTCGCCGCCAGTTCCGCCAGGGCGGGGGCAAGCGCGTGGATCGGGTTCCGCGCCTTGTGTGGGTAGGCGACATGGCCCTGCACGCCGTGTACGGTCATTGTACCGTTCAGTGATCCGCGGCGGCCGTTCTTGACGGTGTCCGCCACGGTGGCGTCACTGCTGGGTTCTCCCACCAAGCACCAGTCGATGTGTTCGCCGCGCGCCTGCAGGGCGTCTACCACCCGGGCGGTGCCGTCCTTCGCCGGGCCTTCCTCGTCGCTGGTAATCAACAGGGCGATGGAGCCGCGGTGAGACGGGTGCTTCGCCGTGAACCGTTCGCAGGCGGTCACGAATGCCGCGAGGCTGCCCTTCATGTCGGCGGCCCCGCGGCCATGCAGCACACCGTCGAGGACCCGGGGATCGAACGGCGGAGTGGTCCACTCCGACTCCGGCCCGGTGGGCACCACGTCCGTATGGCCGGCGAACACGAACAGCGGGCGCTCCGTACCGCGGCGGCTCCAGAGGTTGGTGACGTCGCCGAAGCGCAGGGTCTCGCCCCGGAACCCGGCCTGCTCGAGCCGCTCCTGGATCAGCGACTGGCAGCCGGCATCGTCGGGGGTGATCGATGGCCGGCTGATCAGCGCCCGCGCCAGCTCCAGGGTGTCGCTCATGGCTGTTCCACTCCCAGTGCCGCCCGGTAATCGGCCTCGCGGAACCCCACCAGCACCTGATCCCCCGTATCCAGAACGGGCCGTCGGATCAGCGTCGGCTGCTCCCGCAGCAGCGCGGCGGGTTCGGACGCCGCGCGCTGGCGCTGATCCTCATCCAACTGCCGCCAGGTGGTGCTGCGCCGGTTGACCAGTTCGGCTGCCCCCAGCTGCTGGACCCAGGTGTCCAGCGCCGCCGGCACGCCGTCGCGGCGGACATCGTGGAACGTGGCCTCCACGCCGGCGAGCTCCAGCCATTTCATCGCCTTGCGGCACGTGTCGCAGCTCTTGATGCCGTAGACCGTGGCCATGATCAGGGACGCAGCAGTTCGTTGATGCCGACCTTGGCGCGGGTCTTGGCGTCCACCTGCTTGATGATGACGGCGCAGTAGAGGGAGTGGGTGCCGTCGGCCGAGGGCAGGTTGCCCGGCACCACCACGGCGCCCTTGGGCACGCGGCCGTAGAGCACTTCACCGGTCTCGCGGTTGTAGATCTTGGTGCTCTGACCGATGAAGACCCCCATTGAGATCACGGCCCCTTCCTCGACGATGACCCCTTCAACGATCTCGGAGCGGGCACCGATGAAGGCGTTGTCCTCGATGATCACCGGGTTGGCCTGCAGCGGCTCCAGGACACCGCCGATACCGGCACCGCCGGAGAGGTGCACGCCCTTGCCGATCTGCGCGCAGGAGCCCACGGTGGCCCAGGTGTCCACCATCGTGCCCTCGTCCACGTAGGCGCCGATGTTCACGTAGGAGGGCATGAGCACCGCGCCCGGGGCGATGAACGAGCCGCGCCGGGCGACCGCCGGCGGCACCACGCGTACGCCGCCGCTGTGGAAATCGTGGCTGTTGTAGTCGGTGAACTTCAGCGGCACTTTGTCGAAGTAGTTCACCGCGCCGGTGCGCATGACTTCGTTGTCGTGCAGCCGGAACGACAACAGCACGGCCTTTTTCAGCCATTCGTTCACGACCCAGTCACCGTCGCGTCTCTCGGCGACCCGCGCTTCGCCGCGATCGAGCATCATGATGGCCTGCTCGACCGCGTCCACCACCTCGGGGGACGCCGTGCGCGGGCTGATTTCACTGCGCTTCTCGAATGCCTCTTCAATGACGGAGCGGATGGTGTCCATGGTGATTGGCCTCATTGTTCATGTGTTCGTGTCAACAGGGTGTTTCCCGGGCGGCGCCGGGGACGCGCGATTTACAGCCGCTCCACGCAACGCCGGATGCGCCGCATCGCCTCTTCGCACTCGGCCTCGTCGGCGACCAGCGCCATGCGGACATGACCGGCGCCCGGGTTGATGCCGTTCGCCTCCCGGGAGAGATAGCTCCCGGGCAGGACCCGCACGTTCTCCTGCTCGTAGAGTGTCCGCGCGAACGTGACATCATCCACCGGTGTGCGGGGCCACAGATAGAAACCGGCATCCGGCATGTCCACGTCGAGCACCGGCCGCAGGATCGCCAGTGCCGTGTCGAACTTGGCCCGGTAGCGGCTGCGATTATGCCTGACGTGGGCCTCGTCGTCCCAGGCGGCTCGACTGGCCTGCTGCACATGCAGGGGCAGGGCGCAGCCCTGGTAGGTGCGGTAACGCAGAAATCCCTCGAGGATGTCGGCGTCGCCAGCGACGAAGCCGGAACGCAGGCCGGGCACGTTGGACCGCTTGGACAGGCTGTGGAAGACCACGCAGCGGTGAAAGCCCGTCCGCCCCATCCGCGCGCACACCTCCAGCAGGCCCAGCGGCGGCCGCTCCTCATCCGGGTAGAGCTCGCTGTAGCACTCGTCGGCGGCGATGACGAAATCGTGGGCGTCGGCCAGGGCGATGAGCTTTCGCAGCCACGCCTCCGGCAGCACCGCGCCGCTGGGGTTGCCCGGAGAGCAGATGTAGATCACGGCGCACTGCCGCCACGTTGATTCGGGCACGGCGTCCAGGTCCGGCAGGTAGCCGGTGTCCGCGATGGTGTTGAGATAGATCGGCTCCGCGCCGGCAAGTAGCGCCGCCCCCTCATAGATCTGGTAGCAGGGGTTGGGCATCAGCACCAGGGCGTCAGGGCGCCCGGCGGCCACGGCCTGGGTGATGGCAAACAGCGCCTCGCGCGTCCCCGCCGCGGGCAGTACGTTGGCGTCCGGGTCCAGGGCGCCGTCCCCCAGGGCGAAGCGGCGCTCCAGCCAGCGACACAGCGTATTGCGCAGCTCCGGCGTGCCACCGGTGCCGGCGTAGCGGCCGAGGCCGTCGAGGCTCGCGGCCAGGGTGTCGCCGATGAACGCCGGCGGCGCATGCTTCGGCTCGCCGATACCCAGATTGACGGGTGCCAGCGCCGGAGGGGTTACATCTGCCAGCAGCGCATTGAGCCGCTCGAACGGGTATCGCTGCAGGCGGTCCAGGTTCGGGTTCATGGTCATGGTTATCTACAGCCCGGTTGCCTGTTCCACGAGATCGCTGGTTTCCCCGAGGAGTTCGATCAGCGTCCTGCGGATGGCGTCGAGCTGTTCGTCGTCCGCGAGCGGCTGGTTGTCGTGGTCGGTGATGAAGAACACGTCTTCGGCGCGGGCGCCGATGGTGGCGATCTTGGCGCTCTGCAGGCGCACGCCGCACCGGGCGAAGGTGTAGCCGACCCGTGCCAGCAGGCCCGGCCGGTCGGCGGTAATCAGCTCCAGCACCGTGCGCTCGTTGTTGGGATCATCCATGAAGCTGATCTGCGTGCCGATGTTGAAATGCTGCAGTTGCCGGGGGACCGGCCGGCAGCTCGGCGGCCGCAGTTCGTCCTGGCTGAGGACGTCGCGCAGCCGGGTGATGATCTCGGCCTTGCGGCCGGGGTCCTGCACCGGGTTGCCGTCGTCCTCCAGGACCAGATAGCTGTCCAGGGTGTAGCCGTTGCGCGTGGTGATGATGCGCGCATCCTGGATGTTCAGATTGAGCTGGTCCATGGCGTACACGGTGAGGGCGAATACGTTGTCCTTGTCGGAGCTGTAAACGAATGCTTCCGTCCCGCCCCGGGCGCCGTGCCCGTCCAGCAGCACCAGCGGCAGGTCCTGCGGCTGACAGCGGGCGATGGCCTCGGTGTGCCAGGCGATTTCCTCGGCGGAATAACGCAGGAAGTAGTCGTCGGTGAAATGCCGCCAGACCGACTTCACCGTCATGTGGTGCAGCCCCTTCACCTTGAGCCGGCGACGCGCCTGCCCCTGGGTTTCCCGCACCAGCTCCTCGGTGTCGATGGGGTGCTCCAGGCCGCGGCGCAGGGCGCGCTTCGCCAGGGTGTAGAGCTCCAGCAGCAGGGCGTCCTTCCAGGAATTCCACATCTCCGGGTTGGTGGCGCGGATGTCGGCCACCGTGAGCAGGTACAGGTAGTCCAGCCGCGTGCGGTCACCGATCTGGTCGGAGAACGCGTTGATGACCTCCGGATCGGAGATGTCCTTGCGCTGCGCCGTCATGGACATGAACAGGTGATTGCGCACCAGCCACGCCACCAGCCGCGAGTCGTACTCGCTGAGCCCGTGGGAGGCACAGAAGGCGTAGGCGTCCTCGGCGCCCAGCTCGGAGTGGTCGCCACCCCGGCCCTTGGCGATGTCGTGGAACAGTGCGGCCAGGTAGAGCAGGTCCGGCTTCGGCAGCCGCTGCATGATCGTGTGGCAGAACGGCAGCTCCGAGGCATGCTCGGGCAGGGCGAACCGGCGCAGGTTGCGCACCACAAACAGCGTGTGGGAATCCACCGTGTAGACGTGGAAGAGGTCGTACTGCATGCGCCCCGTGATCGCGCCGAACGCCGGTATATAGCGGCCCAGCAGGCCGTAGCGGTGCATACGCCGGATCTCATGGGTGATACCCCGGGGTTGGCGCATGATCTCCATGAACAGGCTGCGGCAGCGGAGGTCGTCACGGAAGCGGTCGTCGATCAGGTGCCGGTTGGCGCGGATCAGGCGGATCGTCGACGCCCGAACCCCCTTCAGCTCCTGGTGCTGCTGCATCAGTAGAAAGACCTCCAGCAGCGCGAAGGGGTAACGCTGGAAGACGTTCGGGTGGGTGACCTCGATGAACCCCTTGCGCGACTGGAAGCGCTTGTTGATGAGCTGCGGCGGCTCCAGGTCGTCGGCGTAGAGAATGACCTCCTGGTAGAGCTGCAGCAGCATCTCGTTGAGGCGGCTCAGTTCCATGACCGTGCGGAAGTAACGCTGCATGAACTGCTCCACGCCCAGGGTGTGATCCTGGTCGGTGTAGCCGAACTGCTTTGCCAGCGCCGTCTGGTGATCGAAGATCAGACGGTCTTCCCGCCGCCCTGCCAGGGTGTGGAGGGCAAAGCGGATATCCCAGAGCAGGTTCTGTCCGGCATCCAGGTCCTGGTATTCCTCCTCGGTGAGAAAGCCCTGGTCCACCAGATCGTGCAGCGTCTCCGCGCCGAAATGGCGCTTCGCCACCCAGCCCACCATGTGGATGTCCCGCAGCCCGCCGGGGCTCTCCTTGATATTGGGCTCAAGGTTGTAGGCGGTGTCGTGGTACTTGGCGTGGCGATCCAGCTGTTCCCGCCACTTGGCCTCGAAGAAGGCGCGACTGGGCCACACACGGGCGGGGCCGGTGGCCTCGCGCATGGCCTGGTAAAGCGGTTCGGGGCCCTTCAACAGGCGCGACTCCATCAGGTTGGTGGCCACCGTGATGTCGCGCTCCGATTCGGTGACACAGTCGTCCAGGGTGCGGACGCTATGGCCCACTTCCAGGCCGATGTCCCAGAGGAAAGTGAGGAACGCCTCGATGCAGCCGTCCCGGCCGTCAAGGCCGGTGTCGTCCAGCAACAGCATGAGGTCGATATCGGAGCCCGGGTGCAGCTCGCCGCGGCCGTATCCGCCCACGGCGACCAGGGCAACGCCGGCGCACCGGGCGTCCATGATCCGGTCCCAGGCGCGCTGCAGGAGTTCGTCGATCAGCCACGTGCGCAGGGGCACCAGGATGCGCGCGGGCGCACCCTCGCGGAACCGGCCCATGAGAATGGCGTCACCGTGCTCGCGGGCGTCACGAAAGACGCGAATCGCCGGTTCTCCGGCCGCCAGCCGGCGTTCCAGTTCGTCGCCATCGAAAAGGACCGCGTCCGCTTCGCTGGGGTAGGCGCTGGCTGTGGACATGGTTTGCCTCAGTCCGGGACCACTTCGCCGTCGCGAAGCGTCAGGATATCGTAGCCGTCACTGGTGACCGCGAGCGTGTGCTCCCACTGGGCCGACAGGCTGTGGTCCTTGGTCACGACGGTCCAGTCGTCCTTGAGCAGACGGGTCTCCTTGCGGCCGGCGTTGATCATGGGCTCGATGGTGAAGGTCATGCCTTCTTCCAGCACCATGCCGGTGCCGGGCGTGCCGTAGTGCAGCACCTGCGGCTCCTCGTGGAAGTCGGTGCCGATCCCGTGGCCGCAGTACTCGCGGACCACGGAATAGTTGTGGCTCTCGGCGAACTGCTGAATGGCGTGTCCGATGTCGCCCAGCCGCGCACCGGGGCGGACGGCACGAATGCCTTTCCACATGGCGGCGTGAGCGACCTCGCTCAGGCGGCGCCCCTGGATGGTCGGCTCCCCCACGTAGAACATGCGGCTGGTGTCGCCGTGGTAGCCGTCCTTGATGACGGTAATGTCGATATTGAGGATGTCGCCCTTCTTGAGCTTCTTCGGGCCGGGGATGCCGTGACAGACTACGTGGTTCACCGAGGTGCAGATGGACTTCGGGAAGCCGCGGTAGTTGAGCGGTGCCGGTACGGCCTTGTGCTTGTTGACGATGAAATCGTGAGCGACATCGTCGAGCGTTTCGGTAGTCACCCCCGGGGTGATGTGTTCTTCCAGGAGGTTCAGCACCTGGGCGGCAAGCGCGCCGGCGGCGCGCATCTTCTCGATTTCCTCGCTGGACTTTATTGTAACCGACATGGGTTTGCGGGGATCTCCGGCTGGTGGATGGGTTCGGGTGGCCGCGCCTGGCATGGCGATGCCCGCGTGGCGGCCATTGACCCGCTGCAGGCGCGTGACAGGGCGGTTGCGAAATTGTCGCGGTAAGCCAGTTATGGTATAAAGCGCGCGCTCTTCAGGCAAATGCCGGAGTCAATTTCGTGGTCGCCGACAGGCGACTAACATCACACCTGCGCCAGAATTGAACCGGACAGCGGGGTTGCTCGGCGACGAGTTCCTGTCCGGGGTGCGGGGAGGCCCAAACCCGATCAGGAGATCACACCATGGCCAACGTATCCATGCGCGAAATGCTGGAAGCCGGCGTCCACTTCGGACACCAGACCCGCTACTGGAACCCGAAGATGGCACCCTACATCTTCGGTGAGCGCAACAAGATCCACATCATCAACCTCGAGAAGACCCTGCCGCTGTACCAGGACGCCCTGAACTTCATGGGCAAGCTGGTCTCCAACGGCGGCAAGATCCTCTTCGTCGGCACCAAGCGGGCGGCCCGTGAGGCGGTGCGCGCGGAAGCGCAGCGCTGCAACATGCCCTTTGTCGATCACCGCTGGCTCGGCGGCATGATGACCAACTTCCGTACGGTCAAGCAGTCCATCCGCCGGCTGAAGGATCTGGAGCAGCAGGAAGAGGATGGCACGTTCCAGAAGCTGGTGAAGAAAGAGGCCCTGGAGCTGACCCGCGAGAAGGACAAGCTGGACCGCTCGCTCTCCGGTATCAAGAACATGGAGCGTCTCCCCGACGCCATGTTCATCATTGACGTCGGCTTCGAGAAGATCGCCATCAAGGAAGCCCAGAAGCTCAATATCCCGGTGATCGGTGTCGTGGATACCAACAACTCGCTCAAGGGTGTGGACTACGTCATCCCGGGCAACGATGATGCGATTCGTGCCATTCAGCTGTACACCCGCGGCGCGGCCGATGCCATCGAGGACGCCAAGGCCTCGTCGGTGAAGCCCGGTGCCAGCGAGAAGGACGATTTCGTGGAAGTGCAGGACAACAGTGCCGCTGAGGGCGAGGGCGCCGCGACCCAGTAAACCGCGCCCGCGGTGCAACGGTGCGGCGGTGTCGCCGCCGCACCGGCCAAGCGCCTGCAGGGGCGCCGCCCCTGTCTGGCCGCAACGTGACGACCGAATACGAGAGGGATTGGACATGGCGATTACAGCTGCCCAGGTTAAGGAACTCCGCGAGCGGACCGGCTCCGGAATGATGGAATGCAAGAAGGCGCTGGTGGAGGCCGATGGCGACATCGACAAGGCCATTGAGACCATGCGCAAGAAGGGGATGGCCAAGGCCGAGAAGAAGGCGGGCCGTGTTGCCGCCGAAGGCAAGGTGATCACCCGCACCAGCGACGACGGCCGTCTCGGCGTGATTCTCGAGATGAACAGCGAAACCGATTTCGTCTCCGCCGGTGACGATTTCAACGATTTCGCCGATGCCATTGCCCGCATCATCCTGGAGAAGCAGCCGGGGGACGCCGACGCGCTGATCCAGCTGCCGTTTGACGACAGCCGCGACGTTCACACCGCGCGCCAGGAACTGGTTGCCAAGATCGGCGAGAACATCCAGCTGCGCCGCTTTCAGCTTTACACGACCGACACCGGACAGGTGCATCACTACCTCCACGGCAGTCGCATCGGCGTGATGGTCGAGATCGAGGGCGGAGACGAGCAGCTCGGTCGTGACATCGCCATGCACATTGCCGCGAGCAACCCGGCTGCGGTGGACGAGAACGACATGCCGGCAGAGCTGCTGGACAAGGAACGCGCGATTCTCAAGGCCCAGGCCGAAGAGAGTGGCAAGCCGCCGGAGATCGTCGAGAAGATGCTCGAAGGGCGCGTGCAGAAGTTCCTCAAGGAAACGACCCTGGTCGGTCAGCCGTTCGTGAAGGATCCCGATCAGAGTGTCGCCGAGCTTCTCAAGGGCGCCGGTGCGACCGTCAAGGCGTTCACGCGCTACGAGGTCGGCGAGGGCATCGAGAAGGAAGAAGGCAATTTCGCCGAAGAGGTGATGGCCCAGGTTCGCGGTTCCTGAGCCGGTGTGAGAGGATCTCGGCTCATGAGCAAGCCTGTTTATCGTCGTATACTCCTGAAGGTCAGCGGTGAAGGGCTGATGGGCGATGCCGATTACGGCATCGACCCGGCCGTCAGCCGCCGGCTGGCCCGGGAGATTGGCGAAGTTCGCGAACTGGGTGTCGAGGTCGCACTCGTGGTCGGCGGCGGCAATATCTTCCGCGGTGCGGGGCTTGCCGCCGCCGGCATGGACCGTGTGACGGCAGATCACATGGGCATGCTCGCCACCGTGATGAATGCCCTGGCGCTGCAGGATGCGCTGGAGCACGCGGGTGTATTCACGCGGGTGATGTCCGCGATCAAGATCAACCAGGTCTGTGAGGACTACATCCGCCGCCGTGCCGTGCGCCATCTGGAGAAGAAACGGGTGGTCATCTTCGCGGCCGGTACCGGCAACCCGTTCTTTACCACCGACTCCGCCGCGAGCCTGCGGGCCGTTGAAGTGGACGCGGACATCATGATCAAGGCCACCAAGGTGGACGGTGTTTACTCCGCCGATCCGGAGCACGATGCCGGGGCCTCCCGTTACCGTCGTCTGACCTATGACCAGGTACTGGATCAGAGGTTGTCGGTAATGGACGCCACTGCCATCGTACTGTGCCGGGATCAGGGGCTACCCATACAGGTATTCGACATGACCCGCCCCGGTGCACTCATGGATCTGGTCCTGGGTGCGGATGTGGGCACCATCGTCGAGAGAGGATGACTACCGTGATCGAGGATATCCAGAAAGACGCAAAGAAGCGGATGCAGAAGTCCGTTGAGTCGTTGAAGTCGGAGTTGGTCAAGATCCGCACCGGCCGTGCCCAATCCAGCCTGCTGGACCATGTCACCGTCGAGTATTACGGCGCCGAGGTGCCGGTCAACCAGGTGGCCAACGTCTCCGCATCGGACGCCCGCACGCTGCTGGTCACTCCCTTCGAGAAGGGGATGGCGCCGAAGATCGAGAAGGCCATCATCCAGTCGGATCTGGGGCTCAACCCGGCGTCTCAGGGCGAAGTGCTGCGCGTGCCCATGCCCGCCCTCAACGAGGAGCGGCGCAAGGAGCTGGTCAAGGTCGTCCGCAATGAAGCCGAACAGGCGCGTGTCGCGATTCGCAACGTCCGCCGGGACGCCAACTCCGACATGAAGACACTGGTCAAGGAAAAAGAGATCACCGAGGACGATCAGCGCCGCGGTGAGGAGCAGATTCAGAAGTTGACGGACCAGTTCGTTGCTCAAGTGGATGAAGTGCTCGAGCAGAAGGAACAGGAGCTCATGGCCATCTGAATACTGATCGGCCGGCGCATTGCCGCCGGTTGATCCCGCTCGTGTCCCGAGAAGCTCCCGGGGCGATACCCGTACCGCGGCAGGAACGATGAGCGACGAGATTGCGCAAAGGAACCGCCCCGAGGCGGCCGTGCCCCGGCATATTGCCATTGTCATGGATGGCAACGGCCGGTGGGCACGTTCACGTTTCATGCCCCGTCAGGCCGGCCACCGTGCCGGCGTTGACTCGGTGCGGCAGGTGGTGGAGACCGCCGGCCGCCTTGGGGTGGAAGCGTTGACGCTGTTCGCGTTTAGCAGCGAGAACTGGTCCCGCCCGAGCGATGAAGTCTCCGTGCTCATGGATCTCATGCTGAGGACGCTGCAGAAGGAGTCTGCACGACTACACAAAAATAATGTCCGTATCCGGCTGATCGGGGAACGCAGTCACTTGTCGGATCGGTTGCGTACGGAGATTGTCGAGGCGGAGCGCCTGACCGCTAGCAACACCGGTCTGACGCTCGTGGTGGCGGTGAGCTTCGGTGGCCGCTGGGACATGCTTCAGGCTGCCCGCCGCTTCGCGCGGGACGTCCGGAATGGGGTGCGTGAGCCCGACGAACTCGATGAGGACCTGTTCTCCGGTTACCTTAGCCTTGATGGGCTTCCCGACCCCGACCTGTTGATCCGTACCGGCGGTGAGCAGCGGATCAGTAATTTCCTGCTCTGGCACCTGGCCTACGCCGAACTCCATTTCGTCGATACCCTCTGGCCCGACTTCGGGGCCGAGGAGCTGAAGGCGGCCGTGGCCAGCTTCGCCGGGCGTGAGCGCCGCTTCGGCCTCACCAGCGAGCAGGTGGAGCGGCTGAGCCGTGCTTAAGTGGCGGGTAATCACCGCCCTGGTCCTGTTGCCCCTTGTTCTCGGGGTTGTTTTCCTCCTGCCAACCGCTGGTTTCGCGCTTGCCATGGCCGTTGTGGTCGGGCTGGGCGCCTGGGAATGGACCCGTCTCATTGGTCTCCGCGCACAGCGCGCGCGGGCAGGACACGTGGCGGCGTTGCTGATCCTGTTGGTGGGTAGCGCCGTCTGTCTTGCCAGCGCAGTGGCGACCTCCCTGGTGCTTGCCGTCGGCGTCGTCGGCTGGCTGGGCCTGATCACCTGGTTGGCTGCCTACCAGCGTGGGCAGGCAGCCGATGGGCCGGTGACAGGGCGCGCCGGGACGCTCCTCGGTTTGCTGCTGTTCGTTCCTGCCTGGTTTGGGCTTGTGTTCGTTCACGGCCAGCCTGGCGGTGCGTGGCTGGTGTTCATGTTGCTGGTCCTGACCTGGGCAGCCGACGTGGGTGCGTACTTCGCGGGTCGTGCGCTTGGCAGGCGGCGGCTCGCACCCCGCATCAGCCCGGGAAAGACCATGGAAGGCGCTGCCGGCGGGCTCGCGTTGACGCTGGTGGCCGCCTGGGTGCTGGCGTCGGTGTTGCCGGCGCCGTTGCCGGGCGGGTTGTCCTTGCTGCTCTTGGCAGTGGCGGTGTTTGTGGCTTCCGTGGCGGGTGATCTGTTCGAGAGCATGATCAAGCGCCGGTGCGGTGTGAAAGATAGTGGGACGCTGCTGCCGGGGCACGGCGGCGTGCTTGATCGTATCGACAGTCTCACCGCGACGGCGCCCGTGTTCGCCGCGGGGCTCCTATGGCTCTAGATGAGACAACCATCACCATTCTCGGTGCTACGGGATCCATTGGCACCAGCACGCTGGACGTCCTGGCGCGGCACCCGGGCCGCTTCCGGGTGCGGGCATTGACGGGGTATCGCAACATCAGCCTGCTGGCGGAGCAGTGCCAGCTCTTCAGGCCGGACCTCGCCGTGGTTGCGGACGCTGAAGCGGCGACCGCCCTGCGGGAGCGACTTGGCGCGGAGTGTGACCAAGTTGGCGTGCTGTATGGCGAGGAGGGCCTGGAGCAGGCTGCCGCGACCGGCGCCGATGTCACGGTGGCCGCCATTGTCGGTGCCGCCGGCCTGCGTCCGGCGTTGCGCGCCGTGGCGGATGGCGGGCGTGTTCTGTTGGCCAACAAGGAGTCGCTGGTCATGGCAGGGGCGCTGTTCATGGATGCCGTCGCCCGGAGCGGTGCGACACTCCTGCCGCTCGACAGCGAACACAACGCCGTCTTTCAGTGCCTGCCCGGGAACTTTTGCCGTGGGCGACCCGTCGATAGCGGTGTGACCCGTGTGCTTCTCACGGCCTCCGGGGGTCCGTTCAGGACAACGCCGCGGCCGGAACTGGAGCATGTGAAACCCGAGCAGGCGTGTGCTCACCCGAACTGGTCCATGGGGCGAAAGATCTCCGTGGACTCCGCGACCTTGATGAACAAGGGTCTTGAAGTCATCGAGGCGTCCTGGCTGTTCGGCATCGATGCAGATCATCTCGACGTGGTCGTGCATCCGCAGAGCATCGTGCACTCCCTTGTCGAGTACGTGGACGGAACCATGCTGGCCCAGATGTCCAATCCGGATATGCGTACACCCATCGCCCATGCCCTGGGCTGGCCGGAGCGTCTCGCGTCCGGCGTGGCGCCTCTGGACCTGGTCGGGCTGGGGCGGTTGGAATTTCAGGAGCCGGACCATGATCGCTTTCCCTGTTTGCGGCTTGCCTATCGGGCGCTCCGGGCCGGTGGCAGTGCGCCGGCGGTGCTGAATGCGGCCAATGAGGAGGCGGTGAGCGCCTTCCTGGAGGAACGTCTGCCGTTCATGGAGATTGCCGCCGTCATCGAGAGCACTCTGGAGCATGCCTCGACCGGCGACGTGTCCGACGTCCAGGAGTTGCTTGCGGTGGACGGGTCTGCCCGCCAGGTGGCGAGGGACTTCATCAGGCGAGCAGGGGCGACGCAGTGACGGGCATCGGCACCAACATCGTCGCGTTTCTCGTGGCCATCGGCATCCTTGTGGCGCTGCACGAGTACGGTCACTACTGGACGGCGAAGCGGCTGGGCGTCAAAGTCCTGCGCTACTCCATCGGTTTCGGCAAGCCGCTGCTGACGTGGCGCCGCGGACCCGACCAGACCGAATACACCATTGCCGCCATTCCGCTGGGCGGTTACGTGAAAATGCTCGACGAGCGGGAAGCGCCCGTCCCCGAGGCGGAGCGCCATCGGGCATTCAACACCCAGCCACTGTGGCGACGGACGCTGATCGTCTGCGCGGGTCCGGCGGCCAACTTCCTCTTTGCCATTCTCATCTACTGGCTGCTGTTCGTGGTCGGAACCCAGGAACTGCGGCCCGTGATCGGTCCGGTAGAGCCCGAGACGCCGGCAGCCGAGGCGGGGTTCCAGGAAGGCGAAGAGATCCTTTCGGTCGCCGGGCAGCGCACACCGACCTGGGAACGTGTCCTGATGCGAGTCATGGATGGCGGCCTGCGGGGGCGCACGCTGGACGTCGGCGTGCAGACCGAAGCAGGGCGTGAGACGGCCCGCAGTCTCGATCTCTCGGGGCTGCCCCGGATCGGTGACGACCCGGATCTTTTGCGCGTCATCGGTCTGCAGCCGTGGCGTCCCACCATTGAGCCACGGGTCGGCGAACTGGTCGGCGGGGGGCCGGCGGAAGCCGCCGGACTGCGGTCGGGTGACGTGGTGACTGGCGTCAACGACACGTCCGTCGGCGAATGGCAGGAACTTGTGGAGGCGTTGAATGCCCGAGCGGGGGATCCGGTGACCTTGACGGTGGATCGGGGGGGCGAGTCCGTACGGATCGACGTCGACCTCAACCCGGCCGGATCCGATCGAGGGGTGCTGGGCGTGCGGCCTGATATCGCGCCGGATGCATTCGAGCACATGTTCCACACGGTTCGCTATGGACCGGTGGACTCACTGGGGGAGGCCGTTCAGGGGACATGGCAGACAAGCACACTCACTCTGCAGGTTCTGTGGAAGATGCTCGTGGGCGAAGCATCCCTGAACAATCTGAGTGGTCCGATCAACATCGCCCAGTACGCCGGGGACACGGCGTCCACCGGACTGGTGCCATTCCTGAAGTTCCTGGCCATCGTCAGCATCAGCCTTGGCGTGATCAATCTGTTACCCATTCCCGTGCTTGACGGCGGGCACCTGCTTTACTTCGCCGCGGAGGCCATCAAGGGCAGCCCCGTGTCCGAGCAGGCGCAGATCATTGGGCAGCAGATCGGCATTCTGATGATCATCCTGTTGATGGGGCTGGCATTTTACAACGACATCGCGAGATTGCTCGGTTGAGCAGGCGAGATAATCGACAAGATTCCAAAGACGTCTTTATGCGCAAACTGGTTGTTGCTCTCACCTTATGTGTTGCCGTCATCGGCCCGGTTCAGGCCTTTGAGGCGTTCACGGTCGAGGATATTCGCGTGGAAGGCCTTCGCCGTATCGCGCCTGGTACGGTGTTCAATTATCTTCCGATCACCACCAACGACGAGGTGGACAGGCAGTTGGCCGCCGAGGCGGTTCGAGCGCTCTACGACACGGGATTCTTTCAGGATGTGGAGCTTGAGCGTGACGGCAACGCGCTCGTGGTCAACGTGGTGGAACGGCCGTCGGTTGCCGACATCGAGATTTCCGGCAACAGCGCCATTCCGACGGATGCCCTGAAACAGGCAATGAGCGACTCCGGGCTCGCCGAGGGGGAAACATTCAACCGCGCCCTGCTGGAAGGCATCGAACGGGAGCTTCGTCGTCAGTATTTCGGCCAGGGGCGCTATGACGTCGAGATCGAGACCACTGTCTCGCCGTTGCCGCGTAACCGCGTTGCCATCCGCATCGACATCGACGAAGGGCAGACGGCGCGCATCCGCGACGTGCATTTCGTGGGCAATGACGCATTCAGTGACGGCGACCTGAACAGCGTCTTCAGTCTTGGCCGCAAGCCCTGGTATCTGCCGTTCTCCCGGCGTG
>SLBZ01000158.1 GCA_007126095.1 Aquisalimonas sp. | reverse complement strand
TCGGGTGGACTCCTGCTCGCCCGGCATCAGGGTGTGGTCTCCCTGACCACAAGGATAAAGGTACAAGGGTGGACCTTCAGGTCCACCAAGCGGCCTACTGAGTCAAGCGCTGGCGCTTGCCGGGGTCGACACTCACCCTTACTGTAGGATCTACATATGATGAGCGACGGCAGGGAATGGTGAGAGTGACACGGGACGATGCATTGATTGCGCGCCTGAGCAGGGCAATAGCCGGGAGCGACCTGGATGTGGCCTGCGTGTACCTTTACGGAAGCAGGGCCAGAGGAAACGAGCGGTCTGATAGCGACATAGACCTGGCAGTGCTGTTCCGTGACGTACAGCCAGCTCGCCTGGTAAGTCCTCTGAGCGGGTTGGCGGAGAGTGTCGAGCGGGCGACCGGTTTGACGGCGGATGTTATCGATATGGAGCACGCGCCAGTCGACCTGATCCACCGAATCCTCAGGGATGGCCACCTCATCGCAGACTACGCCCCCGCACGCCGGATTGCGTTCGAGGTTAACGCCCGCAACCAGTACTTCGACCTGTTGCCCTACCTTCAGGAATACCGCAAAGGAACTGCTGCGTGACTGATACGGCCCTTCTGCAGAAAAACTCGCGTTCATCGAGACCTGTGTCCGCGAGCTCAGAGAAATCGCCCGGCCGGAGCTTGTGGGTGCGGATCTGCGCGAAACCCGTTTTGTTGAACACACGCTGCAACTGGCGATCCAGGCGGCCCTGGATGCCGCGTCCCACGTCGTTTCATCCAGAAGGCTAGGGGAGCCGGAAACGAATCGCGCATTGTTCTCGCTCTTGCAGCGTCATGGCGTGATCGGTGCCGATCTCGCTCGTTCGCTGAGCGCCATGGCTGGATTCAGGAACATTGTGGTTCACGGTTACCAGGAGGTCGACACGAGGGTCGTGATCGATATCCTTGAGAATCACCTCGACGATTTAATCGCTTTCGTCCATGCGATCCGATCCCAGGCAAGTTGAGAGCCGTAGCCCCAAGCCCGTAGGGTAGACCTTCAGGTCTACCAGGCCACCTCAGGCAGGAATCCGGCCCGGGGCTGGCAGGCCCCGAGCACCCCGGGTCGGATTTGATCAGTACCGGAAGCCGGCGCCGAAGTACATCACGTCGAACTCCATTTCGGCTTCGCCGCCGCCGACGAGGTCGAAGTCTGCAGCGTAGTGGCGGTAGCCGAAATCGGCGTAAAACCGGCCGCGAACGGGAATCTCCACGCCCACATCGAAGTAGGAACCGAATTCAGTGGCCGAACGCGCCGAGTTGTCGGCGCTGGCCCGCACGAGACTGACACCCAGGGAGCCGTAGATGCTGCCGCCACGCAGTGGTAGCTGGATCAAGTCAAACGGCACGTGTAGCCGCGCGGCCAGGTTCGCGCCACCGAAGCTGTCCGACGTCTGATCGGACTCACCGAGCATGTCGAGACCCGCCTTGAGGCTGAAGAAATTATTGAGCCGCTGGCCACCATGCGCCCACGCCGTGAGCTCACCGTCGTTATCCAGTTGCGGCGCGGTGCCGGATGCGTCCTCTAGGTCGACGATGGCGAAGCCGGCGGAGACGAAGTTATCCGCACCCATGGCCCGGTCGCTCAGGTTGAGCCAGCCTGGGTCCCCGTCGTCCGTGCCGGCCAAGGAGTCCAGGTCGATCTCCTGGGCGAGCGTTGCACCGGGCAGGGCCAGGGCGCTGGCCACAAACAGCGTGGTGATGTGCTTTTTCATTTTCATCATGGGTGTATGCCCTTTTCTAGTTAAGATAAACAGGCACAACTTCCCCCCTTTCCGAAATCTTTGGGGTGATTCCGGATTCGCAATTACCGGCGTTTTCCATTGAAGAACGCGATCTGTGCGTGTAGGTGTGTTGTGCCACTTCCCGCGCTACTGAATGTTCTTTTAGCGGCTATTCACTGTCAATTCGCCCGATCCCGGGTTGTGAATGCTCTCTCACAACCGCGACAACGGGGTTGCATTCCGGATGCACCGCGTTCCATGCCGCATTCGTAGGGTAGACCTTCAGGTCTACCACCCAATCCCATCAATTCCCCATCCCCCTTCTTCTCCCGCCACCAACCCCCTACAATCCCCCTGATCCCACGATCCCGGAGCCTCGCCCATGCCGTACCTCACCACCAACGGCTTCCAGTGCTGGTACGACCACCGCGTGGTGGACACCGCTGCGCCGACGGTGGTGTTCTGCAACGGCATCATGAGCACGCTGGAGGGCTGGGACCGGCAGCTTGAAGTCACGGATCGGCTGGGTTACAACGCGCTGCGGTTCGAGTATCGCGGGCAGTGGCGCTCCGAGTTGACGCGGCCGTGGCCGTGGACGTTCGACACCCACGCCGACGATCTGCTCGCGCTGCTGGACGCCCTGGATATCCGCGGCGCCTGTCACGTGGTGGGCACCAGTTACGGCGGTTTCGTGGCCATGCGGTTTGCCGCGCGCCACGCTGCCCGCACCGAGAGCCTGATGGTGCTGACCACCGCCGCCCGTATCCGCCCGCTGCCGCAGCGGATCGTGACCAACTGGCGCGCCTGGGCGGAGGCGGGCGATCTCCACGCCAAGTTCCATGGCATGATCCCGGATCTCTACTCCGAGGGCTTTCTGGCCCGCTTCGGCGAGCGGATCAACGCAGGCATGGAGGCCACACGCGAGGGCGCGGAGGGCCTGGCGGATTTCTGCGAAGGGCAGGTGGCGCTGCACGACACCAGCTTCCGGGAGCTGGTGGACGGCGATGCGTTTGACGCCCTGGGGCGGATCCAGTGCCCCACCCTGGTGGTGGCCGCCGAGGCGGACCGGCTCTACCCGCCGGAGGACAACCGGGCCGTGGCCGACGCCATCCGCGATAGCCAGTTCGTGACTGTCCCTGGTGCCGGGCATGCGCTGGTAGTGGAACGCCCGCGGCTGGTGAACCTGCTCCTTGCCGGCCACCTGACGGTATGAACCAGACCCTGCAATCAACCAACAACAAGGCCGAGCCATGACCGCAACCACCCATGTGATCGACCATCCGCTGGTGCAGCACAAACTGAGCGTGCTGCGCATGAAGGAGACTTCCACCTCCAAGTTCCGCGAGATTCTGCGCGAGACGTCGCTGCTGCTCGGCTACGAGGTCACCCGCGACCTGCGACTGACCACCGTGCGCATCAATACCCCCCTGCAGTCCATGGACGCGCCCATGCTGGACGGCAAGAAGCTGTGCTTCGTGTCGATCCTGCGTGCGGGCGAGGGGCTGCTGGAGGGCATGCTCGATCTGGTGCCATCGGCGCGGGTCGGGCACGTGGGCCTGTACCGTGATCCGAAGACCCTGGAAGCGGTGGAGTATTACTTCAAGATGCCCTCGCATCTGGACGAGCGCGAGGTGATCGTGGTGGACCCGATGCTCGCCACCGGCCACTCCGCCGTCGCCGCGATCACGGGCCTGAAGCAGGCCGGTGCAAAGCACATCCGGTTCGTCTGCCTGCTGGCAGCGCCGGAGGGCATTGCGGTGCTCCACGAGACCCACCCGGACGTGGACATCTACACCGCCGCCGTGGATGAGGGGCTGAACGAAAAGGCCTACATCGTCCCCGGTCTGGGCGATGCGGGCGATCGCATCTACGGCACCAAGTGAGGCGCCCGGCGGATAACGCCTAAAGCCACCGCCGGACCCGCCGGCGGTAGTCCCGGAACGCGTCGCCGAAGTGCTGCTCCAGTGCCGCTTCTTCCGGCCGGATCTGGAAGTGGTTGATGTAGAGCACGAACACCGGCAATAGCGCGAGCGTCAGCGGGTTGCCCAGGTACACGGCCCACGCCGCCAGCAGGACAAGGTCCGCAAGATAGATGGGGTTGCGGCTCCAGGCGAATGGCCCCGTGTTCACCAGGTGGCTGCTGTCCGCGGGGCGCATGGGGTTGATGGTGGTGCGGTGGCGGTGAAGGGCCCAGGCGGCCGCCACGGCGAGGGCGATGCCGGCGGTGGCCATGCCCATGGCCAGCCAGCCCATGCCGGGCAAGCTCAGCGTGAGCGCCGGGGTCCAGCGTGCCACAAGCCACATGGCGGCGCCGACGAGCACCATGACCACGGGCGGCGGAATGCGCGCGTCCATCAGTGAGCCTCCTTCGGTTTGCGTGCCACCAGTGTGACCACCAGCCCCAGCACCAGCGATGCCCCGCCGATGATGAACACCGGCGGGTAGCTGCCCACGTAGCCGAACACCGCCGCCAGGGCGTAGCCGCCCACGGCCTGGGCCAGGGCGAACGACGTGGTAGCCCAGCCCCAGGCGCGGCGGTGCTCCTCCAGCGGCACCAGTTGCGACAGGTAGCCGGAGGTCATCGACACCAGCCCCGGCACCATGGCGCCGACCACAAACGAGCAGAGAGAGGCCAGCCACAGGGTGTCGGCGACGCTGGAGCCGAGCACCGCGGCCGCCATGAACGCCACCGACAGCAGCAGCGCGCTGTACCAGCCCAGGCGTGCGGCCACCCAGCCGGCGAGGAACGGCCCGGCGATGGCGCCCAGGGCGAAGATGCTCCACTGCACCGAGGCGAAGCCCATGCCCAGGCCCTGCTCGCGGGCGAGGAAATCCACCCAGAACAGCGTATGGGGCACGTAGCCCACGGACTGTAGCCCGTACCCCACCACCACCAGCATCACCGCCAGGGGCAGTGCGGCGCGTGCCGGTGACCCGACCCCGGTGGCCTGCGCCGGAGATGCGCCGGCGGCCGTGCTCACGCCGCGCCATGCGCCCCAGGTGGCCGCCGTGAGCAGAAGACACAGCACGCCCAGCGAGACCCACGCCCAGCTGATCGAGACCGTGGTCAGCCAGGGCACCACGTTGGCGGAGAAGAGAATGCCCACGCCCACGCCGCTGA
>SLBZ01000103.1 GCA_007126095.1 Aquisalimonas sp. | reverse complement strand
GCCATCGACGCGGCGTTCATCGGCGATGATCGACGGCGGGAGCTGCACGGCATACTGGATCGGGCAGCGTGAGGCGCTGGCTAGCGGATCCTCGGCCATGGTGGACCTGAAGGTCCACCCTACAGCGGCACCGGACCGCCAACGATGCTCCCGTAGGGTGGACCTTCAGGTCCACCGAGGCCGGGCGAATTCCTTCCCGTTCTGTGTTGCAACTGTGTTGTCGCTTACTTCTGGCCGGTGGAGACGAACTCCGGATAGGCCTCCATGCCGCACTCGAGCATGTCCAGACCGTTCTCCTCGTCTTCCTCGCTGGCACGGATGCCCATGGTGAACTTGAGCGCGAGCCAGACCGCGGCACTGGCGATGAACACGAAGCCGAAGATGGCGATCAGGCCGATCAGCTGCGTGCCCAGGTTCGCCTCCGGCACCGACAGGAGCACTGCCAGCACACCCCAGATCCCGCAGGTACCGTGCACGGAGATGGCACCGACCGGGTCATCGATCTTGAGCTTGTCCAGGCCGATGATGGAGAACACCACGATCACGCCGCCGATCGCCCCGATGAGCACGGCCAGCAGCGGGGCCGGCGAATCCGGCGCGGCAGTGATGGACACCAGGCCGCCCAGGGCGCCGTTGAGCACCATTGTGAGATCGGCCTTGCCAAACAGGATCTTGGAAGTGATCAGAGCGGCCACGACACCGGCTGCCGCGGCGAAGTTGGTGTTCATGAACACCGTGGCCACGGCGTTCGCAGAGCCTTCGGACGCAACCGCCAGCTCCGAACCACCATTGAAGCCGAACCAGCCCATCCACAGGATGAACGTGCCCAGCGTCGCCAGCGGCAGATTGCCACCCGGGATCGCGCGGATCTTGCCGTCCTTGGTGTACTTGCCTTTGCGGGCCCCGAGGATCAGCACACCCGCCAGCGCCGCCGTGGCGCCCGCCATGTGGACGATGGCGGAACCGGCGTAGTCGGTGTAGCCGAGCTGATCCAGCCAGCCACCGCCCCAGGTCCACAGACCCTGAATCGGATAGATGAAACCGGTCATGACCACGGCAAACAGCAGGAAGGCCCCGAGTTTCATCCGCTCGGCCACGGCCCCGGAGACGATGGACATGGCGGTCGCCACGAACACCACCTGGAAGAAGAAGTCAGAGTAGTACGAGAAGCCGTCTTCGGTGGTGTGCGGCTCACTGCCGGGCAGGAAGAAGCTCAGCGACGGGAACACGCCGCCCCCGCTCTCGTACATGAGATTCCAGCCCACCAGCAGGTACATCATCACCGCCACGGAGTAGAGCGTGATGTTCTTGGTGAGAATCTCCACGGTGTTCTTGGAGCGCACCAGGCCCGCTTCGAGCATCGAGAAGCCGGCCGCCATCCACATCACAAGCACGCCCGAGAGCAGAAAGTAGAAGGTATCCAGCGCATACGCGAGTTCAGTAACTTCCATCGTTATTATCCTCTTGGTTGCACGGGCCGCCGGTTAAAGCGCGTCCTTGTCGGTCTCACCGGTACGGATTCGGATCGCCTTCTCCAGTTCGAAGACGAAGATCTTGCCGTCGCCGATCTTCCCGGTGTTCGCGGCCTTGGAGATGGCCTCGATGGTGCGATCGGTGAGATCGTCCTGAACCGCCGCCTCGATCTTCACCTTGGGGAGAAAATCGACGACGTACTCGGCGCCGCGATACAGCTCCGTGTGCCCTTTCTGCCGCCCGAAGCCCTTCACTTCGGTGACGGTAATGCCCTGCACGCCGATCTCGGACAGTGCTTCGCGCACGTCGTCCAGCTTGAACGGCTTGATGATTGCGGTAACGAGTTTCATTCCCGGCTACTCCCTGAAAACCGGTCCGGATTCTCCGGACCCTGGTACGGTTTCCCCCGCGCAGGCGGGGCTCCCTGCGGACAGGCTTCATAAACCGGCCGCCCGCATCGGACTCGACAGGGCTTGAGCATTTCCCGTGCCACTTGTTGTTTATGCCGGTAATTCATGTTGTTATTGGCTCCAGAACGCTGATTCCGGCGGCACCGCACCAACGGCACGCCCCGATTCGGTGCATTTCGCACTGAATCGGGGCGCACACAGACCAGTGATCATCAGGAGTGCACGATGCTCGACCCGAAATCGCTCGATGAGATGGCGCGCAAATTCGCGGCCAACCTGCCTCCCGGCCTGCGGGAGTTCCAGCAGGAGATGGAGCGGAACTTCCGGACCACCATGCAGAGCACCTTCAATCGCCTGGATCTGGTCACGCGGGAGGAGTTCGACGCCCAGTCCAAGGTGCTCGCCCGCACGCGCGCCCAGCTGGAAGCGCTGGAAGAACGTGTCGCGGCGCTGGAAGGGCGCACCGGCGGCGAAGACCAGGCCGGAGAGAGCTGAACCCAACGCCGCGCCCTGACGCGCGGCACGCCCAGGGACGGGACACATGACACTTGCAGTGGTATACGGCCGCGCGGGCCTTGGCGTGGATGCACCGCTGGTGGATATCGAAGTCCACCTCGCCAACGGCCTGCCGTCGGTCTCCATCGTCGGGCTGCCCGAGACCGCGGTGAAGGAAAGCCGCGACCGGGTTCGCAGCGCCATTCTCAACAGCGGGTTCGAGTTCCCGACCCGGCGCATCACCATCAACCTGGCACCAGCGGACCTCCCCAAGGAGGGTGGTCGCTTCGACCTGCCCATTGCCATCGGCATTCTCGCCGCATCCGGACAGATCCCCCGGGACCGGCTGGCACACTGGGAGTTCGCCGGCGAGCTGGCGCTGACGGGCACCCTCCGGCCCGTGCGCGGGTGCCTGCCCGTTGCGGTGCAGGCCCGGCGGGCGGGGCGCGCGCTGGCGGTCCCCGCCGACAACGCGCCGGAGGCGGCACTGGTCCACCCCGAGGCCAGCTATGGGGCCGCGCACCTGCTGGACATCACCGGACACATTGCGGGCACGGCTCTACTCGAGCCGGCCCGGGCCGAGGTGCCGGCGGTCACCGCCGATGCACCACCGGACCTGGCCGACGTCCGCGGGCAGTGCGGTGCCCGGCGCGCGCTGGAGATCGCCGCCGCCGGCGGTCACTCCATCCTGTTGAGCGGCCCTCCGGGCACGGGCAAGAGCATGCTCGCCGCGCGCATGCCGGGGATACTGCCGCCCATGACCGATGACGAGTGCCTGGAAACCGCGGCCGTGCTCTCGCTCACACGCTCGGGCTTTGCCCCGGCGGACTGGGGCCGACGCCCGTTCCGCTCGCCCCACCACTCCGCCTCCCATACCGCGCTGGCGGGCGGCGGCTCCCGCCCGCGTCCGGGTGAGATCTCGATGGCTCACAACGGCGTGCTGTTTCTGGATGAACTGCCGGAGTTCGGGCGTCACGCGCTGGAGGTGCTACGGGAGCCGCTGGAGAACGGCCGCGTCAGCATTTCCCGGGCCGCCGCCCAGGTGGAATACCCCGCCCGCTTCCAGCTGGTCACGGCCATGAACCCCTGCCCCTGCGGCTACCTGGGCGATCCGGTGCACGCCTGCCAATGCACACCGGATCAGGTGGCGCGCTACCGCGGCCGCATCTCCGGGCCGCTGCTGGACCGCATCGACATGCAGATCAGCGTGCCACGGCTGCGTCCGGCCGAGCTGCAGCAGGCGGAACCGGGGGAGGCGTCAGCCGCCGTGCGGGAGCGGGTCTGTGCGGCGCGGGCGTTCCGGGTCGCGGAGAGCGGTGCCGCCAGCGCCGCGCTGGGGCCCGACACCATCGACGCGGCCTGCGCCATCGGCAAGACCGAAGCACAATTCCTCACCAATGCCATGGAGCGGCTCGGGCTGTCGGCACGGGCGTACCACCGGTTGCTGCGCGTCGCCCGCACCATCGCCGACCTGGCGGGCGCCGAGCGTGTCACCGTGCAGCATCTAGGCGAAGCGCTGGGCTATCGACGCCTGACCGCGGACGATGAGCCTTCCCGCATTCGCGCGTGAGCCGGCCAGCGTCGTGGCCCGCGGAGACTAGACGGTGAGGTGTTCCTGGATCAGGTCGTCGCCCAGCTCGTCCATCTCTCCCGACGCCACCACGCTGCCGTTGTTCATGATGTCGAACCGGTCGGCCGTGGCACGGGCGAATGGGAGCTTCTGCTCCACCAGCAGGATGGTAATGCCCCGCTCCCGGTTCAACAGCCGGATCACGTCGCTGATCTCCTTGACGATGTTCGGCTGGATGCCCTCGATCGGCTCGTCCAGAAGCAGTATTTCCGGCTGCAGCACCAACGCCCGGCCGATGGCCAGCTGTTGCTGCTGACCACCTGACAGGTCACCGCCGCGGCGACGGGCCATGTCCTTGAGGACGGGAAACAGATCGTAGATGTCGTCAGGGATGGCCCTGGAGCGCTTGCTTGCCAGGGGCACCCGCAGGTTCTCCTCCACCGTGAGCTGCGGGAAGATCTCGCGCCCCTGGGGCACGTACCCAAGGCCGAGCCGGGCGCGCTCATACGGCTTCCTGCCACTGATGTCCTCGCCATGGAACAGCACCCGGCCGCCCGTGATGGGCACCAGCCCCATGATGCACTTCAGCAGCGTCGTCTTGCCCATGCCGTTGCGGCCCATGAGGCAGTTGGCGCGGCCGGCCTGCACGTCGAGACTGATATCCCGCAGGATATGACTGCCGCCGTAGTACTGGTTCAGGCCTTCGATGCGGAGCATCTCGGTTCTCCCGTCTTGTGTCTTCCCGTGGGAACGTCGCGGCTTGCGCCGCTCCTGCGGGTGGTCTGTCTGGCTCTATCGCGGCTCGCGCCGCTCCTACAGCATCACGGCGCCGTCTGTAGGAGCGGTGCAAGCCGCGACCAGGGCAGGCATGTCCGTCTATTCCTCTTCCCCGAGGTACACCTCGCGCACCCGCGGGGCGTTCTGCACCTGATCCATGCTGCCCTCGGCGAGAACGCTGCCCTGGTGCAGCACGGTGACCTGGCGGGCAATGGAGCGCACGAAATCCATGTCGTGCTCCACCACCACCACGGAATGCTTGCCAGCCAGGCTGGTGAGCAGCTCGGCGGTGGCTTCTGTCTCCTGACCGGACATGCCGGCCACGGGCTCGTCCACCAGCAGCAGGCGCGGGTTCTGCATCAGCAGCGATCCGATCTCCAGCCACTGCTTCTGGCCGTGGGAGAGCAGCCCTGCCTCGGTATCCCGCCGTGCGGTCAGCCCGATCAGCTCCAGGATCTCGCCGATGCGGTCGTGCTGCTCGCCGCTGAGTCGCCAGGTGAGGCTGGTTACAAGGCCGCGGTCGGCGTGCATGGCCAGCTCCAGGTTCTCGAACACGGTGTGGTTCTCGTACACGGTCGGTTTCTGGAACTTCCGGCCGATGCCGCGCTGGGCGACCTCGTGCTCCTTCAGGCGCAGCAGGTCCATGTTGCTGCCGAACCAGGCGGAGCCCTCGTCCGGCCGGGTCTTGCCGGTGATCACGTCCATCAGCGTGGTCTTGCCGGCGCCGTTGGGACCGATGATGCAGCGCAGTTCGCCGTCGCCGATGTAGAGCGTGAGGTCGTCCAGGGCCCTGAAGCCGTCGAACGACTTGGTGATGCCTTCAAGGTAGAGGGCCACGCCGTGGCTCATGTCCACGGTATCGTTCCGCGCCGACCGGTTGACCAGGTCGAAGACCTGGTCGCGCCGCATCAGTTCGCGGAAATCGTCCAGTGATCGACTCAGGGCGTTCATGCCTCACCTCCCCTGCGCCGGCGCAGCATGCCGAGAACCCCGACCACCCCCTTGGGCAGGAACAGGGTGACACCGATGAACATGGCGCCGAGGATGTACAGCCACAGATCCGGGTAGGCGCTGGTGGCCCAGGTCTTGACCACGTTGACGATGCCGGCACCGACGATGGCGCCCACCAGCGTGCCGCGACCGCCCAGAGCGACCCAGATGGCCATCTCGATGGACGCCGGCGGAGCCATCTCCGAGGGGTTGATCACCCCGGTCTGCGGCACGTACAGCGCACCGGCCACCCCGCACAGCACCGCCGAGACCACCCACACGAACAGCTTGTAACGCAGTGGGTCGTAGCCGGTGAAGCGCAGCCGGGTCTCGGCATCGCGAATGGCCGTCATCACGCGGCCGAGCTTCGAGGTGACGATCCAGCGGCACAGCAGGTAGGCGGTGATCAGCGTGGCAGCACTCACCCAGAACAACGCCAGGCGTGACCCGGGCGTACCCAGCTCGAAGCCCAGCAGGGTATCGAAATTGGTCAGGCCCGTGTCGCCACCGAAGCCCGTCTCCGTGCGGAAGAACAGGTGCATGCCGCCGAACGTGAGCGCCTGGGTAATGATGGCGAAGTACACACCACGCACCCGCGAGCGGAAGGCGAGAAAGCCGAAGATGAAAGCCAGAATGCCGGGCACCAGCCCGATCATCACCAGGGTGAACAGGAACGAGTCGAACCCCGCCCAGTACCAGGGCCAGTCGCTGTAATCCAGCCACTGCAGGAAGTTGGGCAGGCGCCCGTCATCGTAGGCGACACGGGTGAGGTGCGCGCCCATGACGTAGCCGCCCATGGCGAAGAACACCCCGTGGCCGAGCGAGAGAATCCCCGTGTAACCCCAGATCAGGTCCAGCGCCAGGGCCACCAGCGCCAGACACAGGAAGCGGCCGGCCAAGGTGACCATCCAGCCCGGCATGTGCAGGGGATGGTCCGGCGGCACCACCAGGTTCAGCACCGGCACCACCACCAGTGCCAGCACGGCGAGGGCTACCAGGATCAACCAGGCCGTACGCGTGTGCAGTCGGCCGACGCGGGACAGCGCAGTTTGCGGCTGCATGATCGGTCTCCTTAATCGTCAGCAGACCGCCCCTTGAGGGCAAAAATGCCCTGGGGACGCCACTGGATGAACAGAATGATGGCCGCGAACACGAGGATGGTTGCCAGAACCGCCCCCGTTGCGGGCTCAAGGAACTTGGTGGTCACGCCAATGCCAAGCGCACTGAATACCGGCCCGAGGAGGTTGCCGACGCCGCCCAGCACCACGACCATGAACGAGTCGACGATGTAGTTCTGACCCATCTCCGGGCCGACGTTGACGATCTGTGACAGCGCCACACCGCCGAGGCCGGCCACGCCGGCGCCCACGGCGAAGGTCCACATGTCCACGCGCTTGGCGGGCACGCCCAGGGCGGCCGCCATGTCCCGGTTCTGCATCACGGCGCGCACCTCCAGTCCGAGGCGGGTGCGGTTCATGAGGAACCACACCAGGGCCACCACGAAGATCGCGAACAGGATCACGCCCACGCGGCTGGTGGAGAGGGTCACGCCCTGCATGATCTGCACACTGCCGGAGAACCAGGGCGGGCTGGCTACGGCCACGTTCTGCGCACCGAACATCCAGCGCACGCTCTGGATCAGGATGAGGCTGATGCCCCAAGTGGCCAGCAGCGTCTCCAGCGGCCGGTTGTAGAGGAACCGGATCACGCCACGCTCCATGAGAATGCCCACGCCCGCCGTGACCACGAATGCCAGGGGCACGGCAGCGATGAGGTAGTACTGGAACCACTGGGGCGCGAACAGCGCGAACAGGCTCTGGGTCATGAAGGTGGTGTAGGCGCCCACCATGAGCAGCTCGCCGTGGGCCATGTTGATGACGCCCATGAGCCCGAACACGATGGCAAGGCCCATGGCGGCGAGCAGGAGCACGCTGCCCATGGACATGCCGTAGACGAAATCCGAGGCGAAGCCGGCGAACCGGGCACGACGGTCGATCGCCTCCACGCCGGCGGCCGCAGCCTCACGGATCTCGGCAACGGGCTCCAGGTAGTTGCCGTCGTCGTCCATGCGGGTCAGCGCCTCCAGGTCGGAGCGCAGCCGGTTGGCCCGCACCTCGGCGATGATCTGCACCGCTTCCAGCCGGCGCGCGTCGTCGTCGCTGTCGAGATCGAGCTGGGCCAGGGCGATGTTCAGCAGGCGATCGGTCTCGGCGGCGGTCTCGCGCTCCAGTGCCTCGGTAATTGCGTCGCGCATCTCGGGCCGGGGGCGTTCCGCCAGCTCATCGGCTGCGGCAAGGCGGGCCTGCGGATCGTCGGAGAAGATCTGCAGGGCGCCGATGGTGGGCCGCAGGGTGCGCCGCACCACGTTGGTCAGCCGCGGCTGGGCGAGGTCGCCCGAACTGAGATCGGCTCGCTCACGGCCGGTGGTCGCCTCGCGGAGCGAGCCGTCCTGTGGATTCTCGATGATCAGGGTGCCGTCCTCGGTGTAGTACAGGCGGCGATCCTGCAGGGCGAACAGGGTTGGCAGGGCATCGGCATCCTGCAGCCCGGCGATGTCCTCCATGGCCGCCTGCAGCTCCCGCCGGTCCGCCGTGGCCAGGCGGCTGAGCACCTCGGCGGTCCCGGGCGCCAGATCCCGCTCCTCGACGGCAGCCAGCTGGTCTTCAATGGCCTCGTCGTCGTCCTGATCGAGCTCCTCCACGCGCTCCTCCGCCTGATCCAGGGCGGTGTCCGCCATGGCCCCGGATCCGGGCAACGCCAGCAGGATCAGAAGCAGCAGTGACCAGCGGTGCGTCCACGCGGTCTTGCACATGACACGATCTCCTCGGAGCCGCCCGGTGAACGGCTGGTGTCCGTGTTCTGGTGTTTGGGGGTCGCGGGGACGACCGCCCCGCGGATGTTCGCGGTGACGCGCACGCTCCCTGTGCGCGCCCGCGGTTCTTGCTGAGTCCGTCAGAACCCGAGGTCGTAGGTGGGTTCCTCGCAGTCGCCACAGACCCACGGGTACCGCCAGTTGGCAGTGCGGTTCTCGTTGCCCTCGACGTACTCGCTCCAGGGCTCGGCGCGGACCACGTCATCGGTCTCCCAGACCGGGAAGAACTGACCGTCGGGCTCGATCTCGCCGATGATGACCGGCTTGTGCAGGTGGTGGTTCTCCTCGTCCATGCACACCTCGAAACCGGACGGGGAATCCACGCACTGGCCGTAGACGGCCTGGCGCACGGCGTCCACATCGGTAGTGCCGGCCTGCAGCACGGCCTGGGCCCACATACGGATACCCATGTGGGTGGCTTCCATGGGGTCGTTGGTAACCCGGTCGGAACCGCCCGAGAGGTCGTTCTCCTCCACGTACTCGAACCAGCGCTCCGTGAACTGCTCGTTCTCCGGCGTATCGATGGACATGAAGTAGTTCCAGGCCGCGAGGTGGCCGGCCAGGAGGTCCGTGTCCATGCCGCGCAGCTCCTCCTCGCCCACGGACGTGGCCAGCACCGGCACGTCGATGGGGTCGATGCCCTGGTTGGCCAGCTCCTGGTAGAACGCCACGTTGGCGTCGCCGTTGACGGTGTTGATCACGGCGGTGGGGCCGCCGTCGGCGAAGCTGCCGATGTCGTCGACAATGGTCTGGAAGTCATCGTGGCCGAAGGGCGTGTAGACCTCCTCGATGTCCTCGTCGCCGATGCCGTGGGCATTCAGGTAGGCCCGCACGATGCGGTTCGTGGTGCGCGGGAAGACGTAGTCCGTGCCCAGCAGGTAGAAGCGCTCCGCACCGCCACCCTCTTCGCTCATGAGGTACTCCACGGCGGGCAGCGTCTGCTGGTTCGGCGCCGCGCCCGTGTAGAAGATATTGCGGGAGGACTCCTCGCCCTCGTACTGCACCGGGTAGAACATCAGGCCGTTGAGCTCTTCCAGCACCGGCAGCACCGCCTCGCGGGAGACGGACGTCCAGGAGCCGAAGATCACGTCCACTTCCTCGCGCTCGATCATCTCGCGCGCCTGTTCGGCATAGGTGGGCCAGTCGGAGCCCGGGTCCATCACCACCGGCTCCAACTCGCGACCCAGCAGGCCGCCCTGCTCGTTGATGTCCTCGATGGTCATGAGCGCCACGTCGCGCAGGGACGTCTCGCTGATGGCCATGGTGCCGGAGAGGGAGTGGAGAATCCCCACCTTGATGGGGTCGTCCGCCTGGGCGTTGCCCGCTGCCAGCAGCCCCAGCGCCAGGGCGCTGCCTGCAGTGGCTCGAACGAGCGCCGTTTTCGGTTGTTCTGAATGCATCGGTTGCCTCCGTGGTCCTGTTGATCGGCCCGGCATGCACCGGGCCGGGGCAGTGACTCCGCGGTACCGGGCCGCCGGGCCCGGCACTGCATCCATACGGAGCAAGCCGCATGCCAGGGTTAAAGAAACCGCAAAAACAACACGTTTCGCACTCGCCTCAAGAATATTGCACCGCCATGACGCCTGGATTCGCACCGCGGAAACGCATACGCACAATGACAGTGCGTCGGCTGCGCTGGTCGGGGGACGTGTGAGGCGCAGAGCGAGCGTAGGCAGGCGTAGGGCGGACCTTCAGGTCCGCCACGGGTGATTATCAGCCTTTCAAACAGGAAAGCCGACGGGAACAGGTGGACCTGAAGGTCCACCCTACGGTTAAGCAATGTCGCGGCTGCGCAGCATGCCTTCGCGGACGATGAAATCGACGACCTCGTCGAGGCCCTGACCGGTCTTGAGATTGGTGAACAGGAACGGGCGTTCGCCGCGCATGCGCTTGCTGTCCCGATCCATGACTTCGAGCGAGGCGCCGACGCCCTCGGCCAGGTCGATCTTGTTGATCACCAGCAGGTCCGAGCGGGTCACGCCGGGGCCGCCCTTGCGCGGGATCTTGTCGCCGGCGCAGACGTCGATGACGTAGATGGTGAGGTCCGACAGCTCCGGGCTGAAGGTGGCCGAGAGGTTGTCCCCGCCGCTCTCCACGAACACCACGTCCAGCCCCGGGAAGCGGGCGTTGAGGTCCGCCACGGCGGAGAGGTTCATGGACGCGTCCTCGCGGATGGCGGTGTGCGGACAACCGCCGGTCTCCACGCCCATGATGCGCTCGGCCTCCAGAGCGTTACGGCGGGTGAGGAACTCGGCGTCTTCACGGGTGTAGATGTCGTTGGTGACCACGGCAATGTTGTAGTGGTCACGCATGGCGTGGCACAGGGATTCCAGCAGCGCGGTCTTGCCGGAGCCCACGGGCCCGCCGATGCCGACGCGCAGGGCCTGTTCGGTTGTGGACATGGTGTCTTCCTCCTGATGTTGCCGTTGGGCGTCCGCTGTGGCCGTAGGAGCACCGTAGGGTGGACCTTCAGGTCCACCAATTGGGCTTCGACAGACCACCGCAGGGTGAGTGCCGGAGCATGGTGGACCTGAAGGTCCACCCTACGGTGCTGCTGCGCCTAGCTTCGGAACAGCCGGGAATACTGCGTTTCATGCAGGCTGCTGGCGATGGCCACGCCCGGGGCGGTACCGCCGATGGCGTCATCATCCAGTTGCAGGCCCGCGGCCGCGGCGGCGCCGATGGGCTCCGCCAGCTCCAGCAGCAGCTTCTGCCCGGCCGTCTGCCCCAGGGGCACCAGCTTGATGGCGGCGGCCACCTGGTTCTCGCACCAGGCCCACAGGTACGCTTCGGCGCCTTCGGCCAGCGGAATCTCCCAGCGCGCCAGCGCCAGGGCGTACAATGCGGCCCAGCTCGCCTCGGGCTCGGCCGTCCACGGCTGCGCCTCGGGCATGTCCAGCTCTGCCAGCAGCCGCGCCAGGGCCCGACCCAGGTGGTGGTCCTCCGCCACCAGTTCCCGGGTTTCGCGGCTGGCGCGCAGCCAGCGGCTGTAGCGGGTCACGGCGGCGGTGTCGTTGCGGCGCCAGGCCGCGTGCAGGCGCGCCAGCAGCGGGATGTCCACCCGCCCCAGGGTGTGCCGGAGCTGCCCCTGGAGCCAGTCGGCGACCGCATCCGCATCGCCGACCCAGCCTGCCTCGATGGCATACTCAAGCCCCCCCGAGTAGCTGTAGGCGCCCACGGGCAACGTCGGGCTCATGAGCTGCCACAGGCGCCGGCGGGCCAGACCGGTGTCAGTGGTGGTGGTCATGGTCGTGCCCATGCCCGTGGCCGTGGCCACCGCCGTAGGCGCCCGCCTCCGGCTCGAAGGGGGCTTGCTCCGCTATCGGCTCGACGCCGAGACCACGCACCATGTCATCCAGTACGTGGTCATGGCGGTAGCGGCAAAGACCGTGGCCGATCTGCAGCGGCACGTGGCGATTGCCCAGGTGGTAGCACACGCGGGCGAGCAGCGTGGCATCACCACAGCGCACGGTGGAGACCGTTTCATCGGCCGCCTCAACCCGCACCACGCGGCCGTCGACGGCGCGCAGGCAGTCGCCGTCGCGCAGGATGTGGCCACGCTCCAGGAACACCCCCACCTCCGTGCCGTCGCTCAACGCAGCCCGGAAACGGCTCTTCTGGCGGGTATCAAAGGGCAACCGCAGCACACCGTCCTCCGGTGCCGCGCCCACTCGCTCGGTCAGTTGCAGCATGGCTTGCTCCTCAGAACAGGAAGTACCGCTGCGCCATGGGCAGCTCGGCCATGGGCTCGCAGGTAAGCAGTTCGCCGTCGGCGCGCACCTCGTAGGTCTCCGGGTCCACCTCCATGTGCGGCTGCCAGTTGTTCAGCACCAGATCCTGCTTCTGCACGCTGCGGCAGCCCTGCACGGCCACCAGCCGCCGCTGCAGCCCCAGCCGCTCGCCGATGCCCGCGTTCAATGCCGCCTGCGAGACGAAACTCACGGACGTGCCGGTCATGGCGCGGCCGTGGCTGCCGAACATGGGCCGGTAGTGCACCGGCTGCGGCGTGGGGATGGAGGCGTTGGGGTCGCCCATGGGGGCGCTGGCGATGAACCCGCCCTTGAGAATGAGTGCCGGCTTGACGCCGAAGAAGGCCGGATCCCAGAGCACGATGTCCGCCAGCTTGCCCGGCTCCAGCGAGCCCACCTCGTGGGCGATGCCGTGGGCGAGCGCCGGGTTGATGGTGTACTTGGCGATGTAGCGCCGGGCACGGTAATTGTCATCGCCGGCACTGTCCTGTTTCAGGGCGCCGCGCTGGACCTTCATCTTGTGCGCCGTCTGCCAGGTGCGGATGACCACCTCGCCAACCCGGCCCATGGCCTGGGAATCCGAAGAGATCACCGAGAACGCACCAAGATCGTGCAGGATGTCCTCGGCGGCAATGGTCTCGCGCCGGATGCGGCTCTCGGCGAAGGCCACGTCCTCGGGGATGCGCGGGTCCAGGTGGTGACACACCATGAGCATGTCCAGGTGCTCGTCGATGGTGTTGGTGGTGAACGGCCGCGTCGGGTTGGTGCTCGACGGCAGCACGTTGGCCAGGCCGCACACCTTGATGATATCCGGGGCGTGGCCGCCACCGGCGCCCTCGGTGTGGTAGGTGTGGATGGTGCGGTCCTTGAATGCCGCCACCGTGTCCTCCACGAAGCCGGACTCGTTCAGGGTGTCGGTGTGGATGCACACCTGCACGTCATGGTGATCCGCCACCGACAGCGCGCAGTCGATGGACGCCGGGGTGGTGCCCCAGTCCTCGTGCAGCTTGAGCCCCAGGGCACCCGCCTCGATCTGCTCGTTGAGCGCCTCCGGCAGACTGCCGTTGCCCTTGCCGAGAAAGCCCAGGTTCATGGGGAATGCCTCGGCGGCCTCCAGCATGCGGTGGATGTTCCACGGCCCGGGCGTGCAGGTGGTGGCATTGGTACCGGTGGCCGGCCCGGTGCCGCCGCCGATCATGGTGGTCACGCCCGAGGTAAGCGCCTCCTCGATCTGCTGCGGGCAGACGAAGTGGATGTGGGCATCGATCCCGCCGGCAGTGACGATCTTGCCCTCGGCGGCGATCACCTCCGTGCCGGGGCCGATGACGATGTCCACGTCCGGCTGGGTGTCCGGGTTGCCGGCCTTGCCGATGACTTGGATGCGGCCGGCCTTGATGCCGATGTCCGCCTTGACCACGCCCCAGTGGTCGAGAATAAGCGCGTTGGTGATCACGGTATCCACCACGTCACGGCTGGTGCGCTGACTCTGGCCCATGCCGTCGCGGATGACCTTGCCGCCGCCGAACTTCACCTCGTCGCCGTAGACGGTGTGGTCGCGCTCCACGCGAATCAGCAGCTCGGTGTCGCCCAGGCGCACGCGGTCGCCCGTGGTGGGGCCGAACATGTCCGCGTAGGCGGTGCGGGAGATGGTATTGCTCATGCCGTGCCCTCCTTCAGCGGCCCCATGACGCGGCCCTGAAAGCCGTAAACGATGCCGTCGCCGGCGTAGCGCACCAGCTGCACCGTGCGCTCCTGGCCGGGCTCGAAACGCACCGCCGTGCCGGCGGGGATGTCCAGCCGGAAGCCCCGCGCGGCGCCTCGGTCGAAGGCGAGCGCATTGTTCACCTCGAAGAAGTGGTAGTGCGAGCCCACCTGCACCGGCCGGTCGCCGGTGTTGGTGACCGCCACCGTGACGGTCTCACGGCCGTCGTTCAGGACGATGCCGCCATCGGCGGGCAGAATCTCTCCGGGAATCATGGCGCGCCTCCTCAGCGGATGGGTTCGTGGACGGTGACCAGCTTCACCCCGTCCGGAAACGTGGCCTCCACCTGCACCTCGGGGATCATCTCGGCGACGCCGTCCATGACGTCATCGCGGGTGAGCACCTCGCCGCCCAGGCTCATGAGCTCGGCGACCGTCCGGCCCTCGCGTGCGCCCTCCATGATGGCCGCGGAGATCATGGCCTTCGCCTCCGGGTAGTTCAGCTTCAGGCCCTTGGCCTGGCGCCGCTCCGCCACCAGTGCGGCGGTGAACAGCAGCAGCTTGTCTTTCTCGCGGGGTGTAAGCTCCATGAGACGCCTCCAGAGTGTTGTTCAGGTCTTCCAGATGCGAGGGGTGCTCGGTGTACGGCCCAGAACGGGCTCCCGCACCACCTGCCACGCATCTTCGAGTACGGCCCGCGCGGCCTCGGCCCCGTTGGCAAGGCCGCGTAGCAACAGCAGGTCGCCGATGCGTGATACGCCAAGGCGCACGGGATGGCGCTCCAGCCGGGCGCGAAGGGTCTCCTCGAGACCTTCCGCAGCTGGCGTCATCACCAGCGAAATCACCGTGGTATAACCATCCAGCCCCCACGGCCGGGTCAGCAGGGGGTCGCCGGAGGCCAGATTCAGCCGCTCGTGCAGTAACACCTGTCCGTCCCGTTCGATCAGCAGCTCCTGAGCGCAGCGCGCCGCATCGAAGTGGTCGCCACTGCCTGGACGGCCCAGGCAGAGGATGTCCCAGGCACACAACCGGGCTGCGCCCGAGAGCTGGAACCGATTTGTCAGCGCGGTATCGGAGCGACCATGGAGAATCGTCTCCATGGGCAGGAACTCCAGAGACGCATCGTCCTCGACCCGGAACACCTGCTCCTGATGGGCCACCGGACCCGCCGTACGGTAGAACTTGGCCGCGGCGGGCGTGGTGAGGAGGACGTGAGCGCTCGGGGCCACATCCGCGTCCAGCCGCAGCCGGTCACCGCCGACCACGCCACCGGGCGGATGGATCAGGTAGGCGTGGCAGACGGCACCTTCCGGATGGAAAGTTCGCTGCACCAGCAGAGGGCCCTCGTGGCGGCGACGCGCAAGCACGGTGCGATCGCCTCTCGGTGCAAACCGCAGCTCCAACCGGCCCAGCCAGCTGCCGTCCATGGCGCCCTCTGCCTCAACGGGGATCGCTGTGGGCAGTGCTACCACGGTTCAGACCACGATCAGCAGATAAACGCCGGATGCCACCAGGACGCCGCCGCCCACGCGCTCCATCGGTCGCATCTGACGCATGCGCGCGGCAGCGGCAGCAAGCCCGGCACCCGCCGTCAACAGCAGGGCCGACGCGAGGGTGAACCCCGAGGCAAACAGGGCAGCCGAGAGACCGGCCGCCATCTCTGCACCGTGTGCATGCCCGTGAAACAACGCGAACAGACCGGCAATGGCGGCGGCCGCGGCCATGGGAACCCGCCGGGCACCGAAGATGAGCGCGCCCGTAATCAACAGCGAGCCGATGATGCCGAACTCAACCAGTGGCTGGGGGCCTTGCCCAGCGCCCACGGCAAAGCCCAGGACAACCGCCCCCAGAAACGCGCCGATCACGCCCAGGGTTCCGCGCAGGGTGTGCTGGCGGGCCGCCCAGAAGCCGATCCCGGCCATGGCCAGTAGATGATCCAGGCCGAGCAGCGGATGCACGAACCCGGCGCCGAAGCCGCCATGCCCGTGGCCGGGGTGCGCCAGCGCGAGGGCGGGAACAAGCAGGAACAGGGACCCCAACAGATATCGCATCAAACAACCTCCACGCAGGGTTCGGGTGAGCCGGGAATGTTCGAGCGCCCCGGCACGAAACGTCTGCGCGAAGCTGGTGCAGAACCTGTGCCAGAACAAAAAAGTTAATGATATCCGCCGGATGGAGCACAGAAAGCGTGGAAGAGCGACCCAAGAGCGCACAGCGATGGTGCAGTCAGATCGGTTCACGCACGAGAACGGGGCGGGCATCGCGCCCGCCCCGGAGGGGCTCCGCAGAGCCCCATGGGAATTGTTCAGTGTTTCCCTAGAAGTCGGTGGCGACGGTGAACGCCCAGCGGTCACGGTTGCCCGAGATGTCGTTGTCGCCGTACATCACGCTGAAATCGAGGCCTGCGTACTCGACGCCGGCGCCGATGTGCCAATAGGCGAAATCATCATCGCTGTCGTCGGCGTCCACATAGCCCACGTCGGTGAACACGTAGGTGTCGCGCGGCAGTG
>SLBZ01000094.1 GCA_007126095.1 Aquisalimonas sp. | reverse complement strand
GCGCTGAAACCCTGCTCGGTGCGGAATTTCGATCCGCTGACAACGACGGGAATATCCTTCAGTCGGCTCATGCAATGCTCCGGTGTTCGGGCGTCGCCATAGTGTGACGCAGGGCCGTGGCGGTTACAAATGACTGCCGCGACGTGCAGCGTTGCCGGCCGAGACGAGGTGGCCGCTCAGCGTTGCGGTGACTTGGGCTTGAACCCCACGGGCCGCGCGGCGATCCAGCGGGTGAAGCGCTGGATCTCCGGATGCGCCAGCAGTGCGTCCAGGGTGTTGTAATCGCGCTCCAGCTGCTTTTCCGTGAGCGTGCGGTGAATGTGATTGTGGCAGGGGCGGCAGACCGGGATGACCCGGGATTGCAGTTCCGCGAGCGAGAACTGGCGACGCGTGCGCCGGTTGCGGTGGCGCGCACGCGGAATGAGATGGTGTCGCGTCAGCCGCTCCGCACGCCCGCACAGGGCGCACACCGGCGCCGGCGGTGCGTCGTCCGTGGTCATGACCCCAGCAGGCGTTTCTTGGCTGCGTTGATGCGGCTCGCCAGGTAGTCGGAGCCGCCGCGATCCGGATGCAGGCGCTGCATCAGCCGCCGATGCGCGGCAGTGATTGTTGCCGCGTCGGCGTCGGCCGGCACGGCCAGGATGGCGCACGCCTCCTCCCGGGTCATGGGGTCGCCGGGTGCGTGACCGGTGGTGCGCCATTCACCGCCGTGGCGGCGGTCCAGGTAGGCGCGCAGCAGTGCGGCCGATGCCGGATCCCGCTTCTCGCAGTACTGGTTCAGTTCCCGCAGTTCTTCCAGGCTCAGGGCGCTCAGGCGGCGCCCCTTCCAGCGGCCCGCGTGCACGACGCCGTCCATGTCCTGGCCGTCGCCCAGGGTCAGGCTCAGCAACCGGCCCCGCAGGTCGCTGTCACCGGCCGCCGTCCCGCCGGTGCCGCTTCCTCCTCCGCCCAGCAGCCGTCTCACCCAGGGCCAGGCGCGGATCAGGGGCAGCAGCCGTTGCGCCATGGGGAACAGGGCGGCGATGATCGCAAACAGCCAGTGCAGCCGTCCGGTCACCAGCATCAGGAGCAGAAAGCCGGCAGCGCCCCAGAGGAGCGCCTTGCGGCCCCACTGTCTGCGACGGTGCTCCGGCAGCAGCATGTAGACCACGAGCCCGAGCAGGCCCGCGGCGATGACGAACTGGATCAAGATGACTCCCGTGGGCTGGTCCGGTACAGGGCCGCGCGCGCAAGCCCTTTGCAACGGCTTATTGTGCGGTGGCTGCGGATGGATGCAAGAGGGAGGTGGGTTGCCCGGGAAAGTCTAGTACGCTACCGGCCTGGTTCTGCAGGGAGGTATTCATGTCCGTCACGTCCGCTCAATCCGGAGGGCGCGCCCTGAATCACCGGCGCGGCACTCTGCTGGCGCTGGCGGGTGTGACCGCCCTCAGCTTCGATGCCCTGCTCGTGCGCCTCGCCCTGGCCGACAGCGCCGTTGTGATCTTCTGGCGCGGGCTGCTGATGGCCGTGGCGCTGACGCTTGTGCTGCGCATCTGGCGCCGGCGCTGGAGTTGGCAGGCCGTGCGGGATGCCGGCCCGCCGGGGTGGTTCACCAGTGCCGGTTTCGGGCTCAGCCTGATCCTGTTCGTGCTGGCCATCATGAATACCCGTGCCGCGAACGTGGTGGTGATTCTCACTGCCGCGCCGCTGTTCGCCGCCCTTTTCTCCGGCATTTTCCTGCGCGAGTGGGTGCCGGCGCGCACGTGGGTCGCCATGGCGCTGTGCGGTGTGGGCATCGTGCTGGTGTTCGGCGGTTCCGTCGGCTTCGGTGGCTGGCTGGGGGACCTGTTCGCCCTGTGTGCGGCCATGGTGACCGGAGGCAACCTGACCATCCTGCGGCGCTCGCCGGGCGTCGACCGCATGGCTGCGGTTGCCGGCGGTGGTCTGTTCGCCTGCCTGGTGGCGTTGCCGTTTGCCGACCCACTGGCTGTGCCACTGGCCGGTGTTGCGGCGCTGGCGGTGATGGGGCTGGTGCAGATGCCGCTGGCGCTCGGACTGCTGGGCGAGGCGACCCGCTATCTGCCGTCGGCGGAAGTGTCGCTGTTCCTGCTGGTGGAGACCGTGCTCGGGACGTTCTGGGTCTGGGCCGTTCTGGGCGAGGAGCCGCCGGGCCTGACCCTGCTGGGCGGCGGGCTGCTGCTGACGACCCTGGCCGTGCATTCGTGGATCGGCCTGCGCCACCAGCGCCGCAGCGGCGCGTGACCGTGCTTCAGGCCGCAGCCGGGGTGCGGTCAAAATAGTCGGCGGTGCGCGCGAGCTGCTCCTGCGGGTTGGTGATGGCCACCAACGCCCGCCGGGCCGCCTCGCCGTCCGGGCGGCCGGCGAGATACCAGCCGATGTGCTTGCGGGCGATGCGCACGCCCTGATGATCCCCGTAGAACGCGTGCAGGGCGCGCAGGTGATCCAGCATCAGCGTGCGGACGGTGGTGGCGTCCGGCGCCGGCAGGTGCCGCCCGGTCTCCAGGAAGTGCTGGATCTCCCGGAAGATCCAGGGGCGTCCCTGGGCCGCCCGGCCGATCATGACGCCGTCGGCGCCGGTGTGGTCCAGCACCCGGTCGGCCTTCTCCGGGGTGTCGATGTCTCCGTTGGCGAACAGGGGCAGCGACGTGGCCTGCCGGATTGCCCGGATGGTGTCGTACTCCGCCTCCCCGCGGTAGAGCGCCTCCCGCGTGCGGCCGTGCACCGCCAGGGCGGCGATGCCCGCGCGCTCCGCCATGCGGGCGATGCGGACACCGTTGCGATTGTCGGCAGTGGGGCCGGTACGGATCTTCAGCGTGACCGGGATATCCACCGCGGCCACCACCGCGTCGAGAATCGAGGCCACCAGGGCCTCGTCGGCCAGCAGCGCCGAGCCCGCCTGGCGGTTGCACACCTTCTTGGCCGGGCAGCCCATGTTGATGTCGATGATCTCGGCGCCATTGGCGGCGTTGTACTGCGCGGCCTCGGCGAGCATGGCCGGATCCGGCCCCGCGATCTGCACCACCCGTGGCGATGGCTCGCCCCGGTGGTCCGCGCGCAGGCGGCTCTTGCGGCTGTCGCGCAGCGCCGGACTGGCGTGCACCATCTCGGAGGCGGCCAGTGCCGCACCGTGCTCGCGGCACAACAGGCGGAACGGGCGGTCCGTGACGCCCGCCATGGGAGCCAGTACCACCTTGCCGTTCAGTGCATGGTTGCCGATCCGCATCGCCGGTTTCCGGGTGTGGCTGAAACCGGCATCATACGCAAGCGGCTGTTATCGGCAAAGGCCCGGCAGGGCGACCAATTCCTTGATTCGCTGGGAGAATGACCATGCATGCGGTGTTTCTGGACCGAGAATCCCTGGATCGGAGCGACCTGGACATGGCGCCGCTGGAGGGGGCCGTCGCCGGCCTCACCAGTTACGAGCGTACCCATCCCGGCGAGGTGGTGGAACGCCTGCAGGGCGCCACGATTGCCATCGTCAACAAGGTGGTGCTGGGACGTGAGCACCTGTCGCAGCTACCGGATCTGAAGCTCATCTGCATCGCGGCCACGGGCGTCAACAATGTGGATCTGGATGCGGCGCGCGAGCAGGGCATTCGGGTCGCCAACTGTCGCGGTTACGGTACCGACTCCGTGGCCCAGCACGCCATCGGCCTGATGCTCGCCCTGGCGACCCGCATGCCGGACTACCAGCGTGCCGTGTCCCGGGGCGACTGGGGACGCAGTACCCAGTTCTGTCTGCTGGACTACCCGATCATGGAGCTCGCTGGCCGTACCCTGGGGCTGATCGGGCTCGGTACGCTGGGCGGGCGCGTGGCGGAGCTGGCGGGGGCGTTCGGCATGACCGTGCTGGTGGCGCAGCGGCCGGGCGGCCCTGCCGATCCCGACCGTGTGCCGCTGGATGAGCTGCTCGCGCGGGCGGATGTGGTGTCCCTGCACTGCCCGCTGACCGACGCCACCCGCGGGCTGATCGGCGCCGCGGAGCTCGCCCGCATGCCGTCCCATGCACTGCTGATCAACACCGCCCGGGGCGGCCTGGTGGACGAGGAGGCGCTGGCGGATGCGCTGCGTGATGGGCAGATCGGCGGCGCCGGTTTCGATGTGCTCACCGAGGAGCCGCCGTGCAACGGTAACGTCCTGCTGGACCCGTCCATTCCCAACCTGATCATCACGCCTCACTCCGCCTGGGGCAGCCGCGAGGCCAGGCAGCGGATTGTCGGGCAGCTCACGGAGAACATCCATGCGTTCGCCGGGGGTGGTGACCTGCGCCAGGTGGTGTGACGCGGGCCGGCGCTTACAGTCGGGGTTCGCGGCGCCGTGCGGCGCTGGCCCCCCGCGACCGGCGCACCCGCGCCGGGTCCGGATCGTTGTCGGTCTCGGCATCGGCGGCGACCCGCTCGCTCATGGCCTGCAGCGATTCCAGGTCGTTGATGGTCTCGCGCACCTCGCTGGCATCCGGCAGTGCATCGGGTGCCCAGCGCACCAGTGGCAGGGCGGCATCCCGGAGCAGGCTGTCCCGATCTCCCGGGTGTACGTTGGTGGTCAGCTCAACCACCGCCACCACCTGAAAACTGCTGTCGCAGATCACGAAATCCGCCAGCATGGTGTGCAGGGCGGGGCCCCGCCGCCCACTGCCGTTGCGCGGTGCGAGAAAGGCGCTGAACGGGACACGTGCCATCACATGGTGGTTCGGCAGGCCCGCCCGCAGGATGCGATAGAGCTGGCGCTGGTTGCCCTCCAGCAGTGGCTGAGCGCGGACGCTGACGGTCGGCGTCAGCTTGCGGCGGCGCGCGTTCCAGCCGATTACGAACAGCAGGATCAGCAGCAGCGTGAACGCGCCCGGGATGATGAACGTTTCCATGACGGCTCTTCAGTCAGCATGAACGGCAGCCGGCCCGCGCCGGGCACCGGCCGGACGTCGTTGCAGATATGCTGTCCGGCGCCATGTCTTTCAAGCCCGCCGCGCATGCCGGGAGTTGTTACACCCGGTACTCCCGTACCAGGTTATCCAGGTCGTTGACCATGGTGATCAGCTCCTCCGCCGTTTCCCGCGCGGTACCCGCCGCGTCGCTGGTCTCGGCGAAACGCTCGTTGATGCGGGTGATGTTGCGGTTGATCTCCTCGGCGGTGGCCGACTGCTCCTCGGCACTGCTGGCGATCTGGGTGTTGAGATCGCTGATCTCCTGGACCGCATTGAGCACGCCCCGGGCGGCCTCGCCGGCTTGGCTGGTGAGGCCGCGGACTTCCTCGCTGGAGGTCTGACCGCGGGCCATGACCGTGCCCGCCGCCGCGGCCCCTTCTTTGACCCGGCCCAGGACTGCGTCGATCTCGCCAGTGGCTTCGCCGGTGCGCGCCGAGAGTTTGCGCACCTCCTCGGCCACCACCGAGAATCCCCGACCGCTCTCGCCGGCGCGGGCCGCCTCGATGGCGGCATTCAGGGCCAGCAGATTGGTCTGCTCGGAGATGCCGCGGATGGTGTCCAGAATGGAGTGGATGCCGTCGGTCTCCTGCACCAGCTCCTGGATCGCCCGACTGGCGCCCTCGGTCTCCGCGGCCAGAGTTGCCATAGCCGCCGCCGTCTCCTCGGTGACCCGGTGGCAGTCGCCAGCCTGTTCGTGAGCGGAGTTGGCCTGCGTCGCGGCGTGGCTGGTATTGCTGGAGACCTCCGCCACGGTTGACGACATCTCGTTCATGGCCGTTGCGACCTGGCCCGTTTCGTCCTGCTGGGAGTCGATGGCGGCGCCGCTGCGCGCTGCGCTGGTCTCGGTGTCGTGGCCGGCCTTCTGCAGCCTCGCGGTGAAGTCGCCCACGCGTCCCAGGAGCGTGCGCTCCCGCGCCTGGTGCATGGCGAGGCTCAGCAGAACCTGGGCGGCCTCGTCATGGCCGCCACCGTACACCTGCCGGCCGACGGCGTTATCGTAGACCGCCTCGGCGGCCCGGCGGGCCTGCCGGAGCCGGTAATTGATCAGTGCAGCGGTGGGCCAGGTCAGGGCCAGAAGCCCTGCAACCGCGGCCAGGCCGGCGGCGCTGCCGATGCTGGCGGCGCCGAAACCGCCGGCCACTGCGGCACCCAGACCGAGGGCGGTGAGCCCGGTCTGGTTCAGGCGGGGCAAGCGCCATTGGCCGCTGCGCCACATGCTTGCGTACAGCTGCTCGGCCCGCGCTACCAGGTCGCGGTCCGGGGAGGTGCGCACGGACTGGTAGCCGACCATGCGGCCGTTCTGATAGAGCGGTGCCACGTAGGCGGTCACCCAGTAGTGGTCGCCGTTCTTGCAGCGGTTCTTGACCACCCCCATCCACGGTTGCCCGGCTTCCAGAGTGGCCCAGAAATCCGCGAACACCGCGGGCGGCATGTCCGGGTGGCGAATGATGTTGTGTGCCTGGCCGATGAGTTCGTCCCGCTCGAACCCGGCCACGGTGCAGAAGTCGTCGTTCACATGCTCGATTACGCCCTTGAGCGTCGTGGTGCTGATCAGCCGGGATTCTGGGTCGAAGGTGCGTTCTTTCCCGGTGACGGGGTGGTTCTCGCGCATGGGTGTCCTCGATCGCTGTCGGTGTCGCCTTTGGCCGGGGTATCGGCGTCGGCGGCTATCTCTTTAGGCGTAGCGGGCGATAAATTATCATAAGCGATCTCGGGTTAATCGGTCAGGTTGCGCTCCACCTGGACGACCCGATAGTCGTCGGGGGCGCGGTGGCGCAGGAAGCCCAGCCGCTCCATGAGCGCGAGCATGCCGCGGTTGGCGGACAGCACCTGGCCCTCGATACGCATCAGTCCCCGCGCCCGGGCCGTGGCCATGAGCCGCTCCATCAGTCGCCGCCCGAGCCCGCGCCCCTGCCAGTCGTCGGCGATGGCGATGGCGAACTCGCAGCTGGTCCCGTCCGGGTTGATGACGTAGCGCGCCACGCCGACCTGGCGGTGGGTCTCGCCACCGTCGTCCACGGCCACCAGCGCCATCTCCCGGTCATAGTCGATCTGCGTGAAGCGCACCAGCATGGGCAGACTGACCTGGCCCATGTGATCCATGAAGCGGTAGTAGCGGGAGCGCGCCGACAGCCCCTGGATGAACGCCTCTTCCATCTCCGCGTCTTCCGGGCGGATGGGTCGGACGGTGACGGTGCTGCCGTCCGGCAGGCTCTCCCGGGTTTCCAGGTGTCGGGGGTAGGGCATGATGGCCATGTGCCCGTAGCCATCGCTGTCGCTGTCGCGGATGTGCAGCCGGGCGTCGACGGCGATCATGCCGGTGGCGTCGGCGATCACCGGGTTGATGTCCACATCGGTGACCTGGGGCAGCAGGCAGACCAGATCAGAAAGGCGCAGCAGCGCGTGCTCGAGCTCGGCTCGCAACGGACTGTCCCGATCCAGCTGCAGATGCCGGCCGACCCGTGTGCGGGTCATCAGATCGCGGACAAGAAAGTCGTTGAGCGGCGGCAGCGACACGGCCCGGTCGCGGATGACCTCTACCATGGAGCCGCCGGCGCCGAAGCTGATCACCGGGCCGAACACCGGGTCGCGGACCACGCCGAGCATGACCTCCTTGCCGTTGCGCGGCGTGTGCATGGGCTCAACGGAGACCCCGTCCGGCGTGACGTCGGGGCGGGCGCGCGCGGCGGCGGCCATGATGTCGGCGTAGGCGGCTTCCACCGCCTCGCCGTTGAGCACGTTCAGGCGCACGCCATCCGCTGCCGCCTTGTGGGCGATCTCCGGCGCATTGACCTTGACCGCCACCGGCAGCCCCAGTTGTTCCGCCGCAGCGCGGGCGTCCTGCGGTGATCGGGCCACCAGTGTGCGAGTCACCGGGATGTGGAACGCGGCCAGCACCGCCTTGGACTGGTGCGGGGTCAGCCGCGACTGGCCGCGCCGGAGCGCTTCGGCAATGATGCGCCGGGCCGTGTCCAGGTCCGGCTCGGAGCGGGTCCCGGACGCCTCCGGGACCTGCATCAGCAGAGCCTGGCTGCGGCGGTAGCGGGACAAGGCCGAGAGCGCCTCGGTGGCATTCTCCGGGGTGGCGAAGTTCGGAAAGCCCGCGGCCGTGAAACGTTCCCGCGCCGCGCGGATACGGGTGCCCCCCATCCAGCAGGCGAGCACCGGTTTGCGGCCGGCGCGGGTCTCGCACAGGGCCTCTGCCACGGCGTCCGGATCGGTGCGCGCCTGGGGGGTGAGAATCACCAGCGCCCCATCCACGCCGCGGTCGTCCAGGCACGCCGTCAGGCTGTCGCTGTAGCGTGCGGCGTCGGCGTCGCCGAGAATGTCCACCGGGTTGTGGCGGGGCCAGCGCGCCGGCAGGCTGCGGTCCAGTGCCGTCACTGTGTCCGAAGCCAGGTCCGCCAGCCGCAGGTCGCGCTCCACCAGCAGGTCGGTGGCGATGATGGCCGGGCCGCCACCGTTACTGATCACCGCGATGCGATCGCCGCCCAGGCGCCGGCCGCTGGCCAGCAGCTCCGCTGCGGCGAACAGCTGGCCGATGGTCGGTACGCGCACGGCGCCGGCCCGCCCCAGGGCGGCGTCGAAGGCGTCGTCTTCGCCCACCAGTGCGCCGGTGTGGGAGGTGGCCGCGCGATAGCCTTCCTGTTGCCGGCCCACTTTCATGACGATTACGGGCTTGAGCCGCGCCGCCGCCCGCAGGCCGCTCATGAAGCGCCGGGCATCGGTGATGGTTTCCACGTAGAGCAGGATGCTGCGGGTGTCCTGGTCCAGCGCCAGATAGTCCAGGACATCGCCGAAGTCCACATCGGTGGTGTCGCCCAGGGAGCACACGGCGGAGAAGCCCACCCGGCGGCTCTCGGCCCAGTCCAGAACCGCCGAGGTCAGGGCGCCCGACTGGGAGACCAGGGCGAGCTGGCCGGCCGTGGCGCGGTTACGGGAGAAGGTGGCGTTCAGGCCCAGTGGCGGGCGCATGAGCCCCACCCAGTCGGGGCCGATAACGCGGATGCCGTACCGCCGCGCCGTGGCCATGACCTCCCGCTCCAGGCGCTTGACGCCTGTGCCCGGGTCGCCGAGCCCGGCGGCGAGGATCAGCGCCGCGCGGATGCCGTGCTGGCCGCAGTCCTTCACCACCCGGTGGATGTGGCGCGGCGGCACGCAGATCACCGCCAGGTCGGGCACGGTGTCAAGGCTGGTGACACGGTCGACGCAGGCGCGGCCGCGCACGCTGCGGTGACTCGGGTTCACCGGCAGGATGCTGCCCTGGAAGTCGCCGTCCAGCAGGTTGTCCATTACCTGCTGGCCCACCGAGCCCACGGTTTCGCTGGCGCCGATGACGGCGACGCTGTCAGGGTGGAAGAAACGCTCCAGGTAGTGCGTGCCCATGGGGCCCCCCGGCCGCCGCTATCCGTCGTAGCGTCCGATACGGTGCGCTTCCATGGCGCCGCGGATGTCCTCCAGGCTGCTCGGGTCGTCGATGGTGGAGGGCACCGGTACGTCGTCTTCCGTGGACAGCTGGCGGATGCTCTTGCGCAGGATCTTGCCCGAGCGGGTTTTGGGCAGTTTCTGCACGATGGCAACGCGTCGCAGACAGGCGAACGCGCCGATGTTGTTGCGCACCCGGTCGACCAGGTCCTGCTCCAGGGTGGCGTGGTCGATGTCGGTGCCGTCCTTGAGCACCACGAAGCCGATGGGCATCTCGCCCTTGAGCTCGTCCGCAATGCCCACCACGGCGCATTCGGCCACCGCGTCGTGACCGCCGATGATCTCCTCCATTTCGCCCGTGGAGAGCCGGTGACCGGCCACGTTGATCACGTCGTCCATGCGGCCCATGACGAACAGGTAGCCGTCGTCATCGATGTAGCCGCCGTCGGAGGTGTCGTAGTAGCCCGGGAATCGCTCCAGGTAAGACGACCGAAAGCGGGCGTCATCCTGCCACAGGGTGGGCAGACAGCCGGGAGGTAGCGGCAGGCGGATGGCGATGTGCCCCTGCTCGCCGCGCCCCAGCGGGTCACCGTTGGGATCGAGGATCTCCACCTGGTAGCCCGGGCTGGGAAAAGTCGCGGAACCGGGTTTCTCGGGGTGCGGCTCCACCCCCATGGGGTTGGAGGCGATGGGCCAGCCGGTCTCCGTCTGCCACCAGTGGTCGACCACGGGGCGGCCGCCACTGATGGACTTGAGCCAGTCGTAAGTGGGCGGATCCAGGCGTTCGCCGGCCAGGAACAGGGCCTCCAGCGAGCTCAGGTCGTACTTCGCCATGAGAGCCGCGTCCGGGTCCTCCTTCTTGACGGCGCGAAAGGCGGTGGGCGCGGTAAAGAAGGTCTTGACCCGGTGTTCGCTGATGACGCGCCAGAATGCGCCGGCGTCCGGGGTCTTCACCGGTTTGCCCTCGTACACCACCGAGGTGCAGCCGCGGACCAGCGGGCCATAGACGATATAGGAGTGACCGACCACCCAGCCCACGTCGGAGGCGGTCCAGAAGACGTCGCCCGGGTCCAGGTTGTAGACGGTGCGCATGCTGAGGTTCAGCGCCACCGCGTAGCCACCGGTATCACGGAGCACCCCCTTCGGTTTTCCGGTGGTGCCGGAGGTGTGGAGGATGTACAGCGGGTGGGTGGCGTCCACTGGCACCGGGTCCGCCGGCGCGGCTGCGCCGGTCAGGGTGTCCCAGTCGTGGTCGCGGCCGGGCTCCAGGCTCGCCTCCGCCTGCGGCCGGGCCTTGACGACTACTGCCTGAGGCTTGTGGTGGGCCTTGTTGATGGCCTCGTCCACCAACGGCTTATAGGGAATGACACGGCTGAACTCCAGGCCGCAGCTCGCGGTGAGAATCGCCTTCGGTCCCGCGTCGTCGATGCGGACCGCCAGCTCGTGGGGCGAGAATCCACCGAAGACCACGGCGTGGATGGCGCCCAGGCGGGCACAGCCGAGCATGGCGATCAGCGCCTCGGGGATCATGGGCATGTAGATCACGACCCGGTCGCCCTTGCCGACGCCAAGGTCCCGCAGCGCGCCGGCACAGCGGGCGACGGCGTCCCGCAGCTCGCGGTAGGTGTAGCGCTGCTGGCTCTCGGTAACCGGTGAGTCGTGGATGATGGCCGTCTGCTCGCCCCGGCCGTTGTTGACGTGGACGTCCAGTGCCAGGTGCGACATGTTGAGTTCGCCACCCTGGAACCAGCGATAGAGTCCGTCCTGGTGGCTGAGGATCTGCTCCGGCTGCCGGAACCACTCAAGCTCCGCGGCCTGTTCGCGCCAGAACGTCTCCGGCGATTCGATGGAACGCTGGTACAGCGATGCGTAACTCATGTCTCCTCCTCCTGTGCCGAGCGGAATGCGGATCACCCACTGCGGCTGCCTGCTTTGTTATGCTCGTGATCGTGCTGTTGTTGGGCGCAGGTGCGGCAGCAACCACTGCGCTCATGCCAACTTATCATCAACTGAGCCTTTCGGGGTGATCGCTGTGGCGCTGACGGTGCCGAGCGGTGGATTGCCCCACAGGGCAAGGCTAGCGGGAGGACGACGTGGCGCAACGGGCAGTAGTGACAGGAGGGGGCAGCGGCCTCGGGCAGGCGATCTGCCGGGAACTGACACAGCTGGGAATGGAGGTCATCGTCGTGGGGCGGCGGCCGGAGGCGCTGCACGAGACGCGCGCCATGGCGCCGAAACAGATCACCACGGTCAGCGCCGACCTGGCAACGGAGTCCGGCCGCGAGGAGCTGGTCAGTGCCATCGGGGACGACAGCCTGGCGGCGCTGGTGCACAACGCCGGCGTGCTCACCCCCATCGGCCCGCTGGCGGGAGTGCGGCTGGAGGACTGGCGGCTGGCCCAGGCGGTCAACGTCGAGGCGCCGCTGTTTCTGACCCAGGCGTTGTTGAACAATCTGCAGGACGGAGGCCGCGTTCTACACATGTCGTCCGGCGCCGCCCATCACGGCTATGCCGGCTGGGGCAGCTACTGCACCAGCAAGGCGGCGCTGCACATGCTCTATCAGGTGCTCCGTGACGAGCTGCGCGACCGCGGCATCGCCGTGGGCAGCATGCGGCCCGGGGTCGTGGATACGCCCATGCAGTCACTCATCCGCGAGCAGCCGCCGGAGCGCTTCCCCATGGTGCAGCGATTCATGGACCTGCACGCCACCGGACAGCTGGAGAGCCCGTCCGATGTGGCGCGCTTCATCACCTGGCTGCTGACCGAAGTGGATGACGACACCTTCAGCGCCGAGGAGTGGTCGTTCACCGACCCCGCGCACCGGGAGCGCTGGGGTGGCTGACGCCGGAGCCTATCAGTCACGGCGCCTGGCCCGTGCCGAGCGAGTCGCGCTAAGGGGAGTGGACTATCACCTGCACTGCTGGGGGCCGGAGACGGGGCGGCCGCTGATCCTTCTGCACGGCTGGATGGATACCGGGCTCACGTGGCAGTTCCTGGTGGACGCCCTCGCTGGCGAGCGGCGGGTCATCGCGCCGGACTGGCGCGGGTTCGGCGACTCCCAGTGGGTGCCGGGCGGGTACTACTTCCCGGATTACCTGGCGGATCTCGACGCCCTGCTGGACGCCGTTGCCGGCGAGGAGCCGGTGGACCTGGTGGGCCACAGCATGGGTGGCAACGTGGCCGGGTTGTACGCCGGCGTGCGGCCCGAGCGCATCCGGCGCCTGGCGCTGGTGGAGGGGTTTGGTGCACGCGCCCGCAGTGCCGCGGACGCCCCCGAGAACTATGCGCGCTGGCTGGATCAGTGGCAGCAGCCGCCGACGCTGCAGACGCCGGAGTCTCCGGGAGCGTTCGCCGAGCGGCTGATGGAGCGCCACCCGCACCTGACCCATGAACGGGCGCTGTTCGTTGCCGGTTGCTGGCTGCGACGGGCCGATGATGGGGGATGGCAGTTACGGGCCGACCCTGGCCACAAACGCGGTAATCCGGTCCTCTACCGGCTGGAGGAGGCCGAGGCGTGCTGGCGCCAGATCACTGCGCCCGTGCTTTGGCTGGTGGGGCTGGAGTCGCGCACGCTGTCGTGGTTCGGCGGCTGGGAGGAGCTGGAGCGGCGACGGGCGGTGGCCGGTGGCCGGCCGGTGCACGTGGAGGGCGCCGGGCACATGATCCATCACGATCAGCCCGAAGCTCTGGCCGCGGAGCTGGACGCGTTTCTGGAGGACGGCGCCTGACGGCCGCGCTCGCGTCGGCCGGCTCAGTGCTTGCCGTAGTCGTTCTTCATGACCTCCATCCAGCGCTGGTGCTTCTCGTGGGCCTCCCGGCGCCAGCGCTCCACCTGTTCCCGGGGGTGCTCCTCGAGAACCTGCTTGTCGGTGTAGGAACGGGGATCCTCATCGTGCTCCGGCTTGTTGTCGCTCATGGTCGTCTCCATGTGTGATCCGGCGCGGGAGTATAACCGAAGACGCCGCGCCACGTGATATCGTCTCCGGCGCAGTCATACCCTGTCCTGTGGAAGAGCCATGACCAGCCATTTTGATCGCGAACTCGATGTGACCGGCCTCAACTGCCCTCTGCCGATCCTGCGGACCAAGCGGGAGCTGGTGCGCATGGACGCCGGCCAGGTGCTGCGGGTCATGGCCACCGATCCGCACGCGGTCATCGATTTCCTGGCGTTCACGGATAAGACCGCCAATCGCATGGTGGACTACTGGGACACCGACGGGGTCTATTACTTCCTGGTCGAGAAGGCCGACTAGAGTCAGGGGCCTCCCCGCAGCAGCCGCTCCAGAGCGGTCTCGATGCCGAGCGTGATCCGCTTGGTAATGGGCTGCTTTCGCCGGAACGTGACCTCGAACACGTCCGCCTCCTCGGCCTTGGCCATGAGCAGATCATCACTGGTCTGCAACGCGTCCACCAGGTTCAGCGCTACTGCCTGTTCCCCGTACCAGTGCTCACCGGTGGCGACCCGCTCGAGGTCGAGCGCCGGGCGGTAGCGGTGCACGAATTGCTTGAACAGTCCGTGGGTTTCGTCGAGTTCCTGCTGGAATTTCCGCCGCCCTGCATGGGTGTTCTCCCCCAGGGTCGTGAGCGTGCGTTTGTGCTGCCCGGCGGTGTGCATCTCCACGTCCACATCGTGGCGTTTCAGAAGCCGGTGAATATTGGGCAGTTGTGCCACCACGCCGATGGATCCCACCACCGCGAAGGGGGCAGCAATGATTCGGTCGGCGACGCTGGCCATGAGGTAGCCGCCGCTGGCCGCAACCCGGTCCACGGCCGCCGTGAGGCGGATGCCGCGGTCGCGCAGGCGGGTGAGCTGCGATGCGGCCAGGCCGTAACTGTGCACCAGCCCGCCGGCGCTCTCCAGACACAGCACCACTTCATCCTGGCCCGGACGCGCCTGTGTCAGCACCGCGGTGACCTCCTCGCGCAGATTCTCCACCCGGGAAGCGCGGATATCGCCCTCGAACCGCAGCAGAAAGACCCGGTGCCCGGGGCCCTGGGCGGGTCTTTCATCCTGATCCGGATGCTCGGCGTCGGTCTTCTTTCCGGAGCGGCGAAAGCGCTGGAGGAACTTGTGTTCCGCCATGGCGTTGCCCAGGGTGCGGCGCATGTCCCGGTAGCGGTCGTTGAGCTTGCGCACGCGCAGGGATTCCCGGCCCTGCTGCCGATCCCGGCCGGCTACGGCACTGATGCCGGCCAGCACGATCAGTATGCTGACGACGACGGTCAATGCCTTGGCGAGAAACATCCCGTACTCGTAGACAAACGCCATTGGTCCTCCATCCGGCTTGAGTGATCGGCGCCATTATAGCCACATGCCCTTCGGGCGCAGCGATCAGGCGGACTCCATCGCCTCCACTTCACGCACTGTCTTCTGCTGGACAGCCCGATCCACCGGAAAGTGCCACACCAGCCAGACCGCGGCGATCTTGAACGGAATCGGTGCCAGACCGTAGAGCAGTGACAGGGCCCACACGCCCTCCGGGGCGCTGGTGTTGGCCTCGAATCCGGCCAGCCCCAGGAGCGGGTAGGCCAGGCCCACGGCGAGGGCCAGGGCCAGCTTGGTCGCCATGCCCCAGAGGCCGAAGAACAGGCCCGTCCTCTGTCCGCCGCCACGCGCCGTGTCCACGTCCACGAGGTCGGCCTGGATGGAGGCAGGCAGCGCCATGTCGACGCCGAGGCTCAGCCCCGAAAGCAGGCAGATGATGATGAACAGCCATGCATCACCCGGCCCGAGCAGTGGCACCCAGGCGAAGATGGCCGCCGCCCACAGCATGGACAGGGCCCAGGCGCGGTGTTTGCCGATGCGCCGCGCCAGCCAGAGCCACAGCGGGATGCCGGCGAGTCCGGAGACGAAGTAGACCACCAGCATGACGCCGGCCAGGCCCTCCGCCTGCAGCACGTGCTGGGCGAACAGCAGGAACAGGGTCGCCGGCAGCGCGTTGGCGAGGCCGTTGAGGATGTAGGCCACCAGCAGCCGCAGGAACGGTGTATGTTCGCGCAGGAGCTGGAGCCCCTGCCGCCACGGCACCGGGGCCAGTGTGTTGCGCGGCTCGGGAACGGCGATCAGCGTGATCAGAATCGCCAGCGGCAGACTCAGCCACAGCAGCCACGCAAGCTGCTCCAGCGCCGCGCCGGCGGACTCTTCCGGGTCGGACAGCGTGATGGCCGGCAGCACGATGGCGATCAGCATGCCCGCGAGAACGAACCCCTCGCGGCTGCCGGTGATGCTTGAGCGCTGATTGTAGTCGCGGCTGAGTTCGGCACCCCAGGCGCTGTAGGGCAGCGCTACCAGGGTCCACGCCAGGTAGGTGACGAAGCTCCAGAACAGCAGATGCAGCATGCCGGCATCCCCCGGCGGCCGGAACAGCTGATCAACACCGAACATCAGCAGCGGCACACCGACGAGGATCAGGGTCTTGCGGCGGCCGAAGCGATTGCGGATCCGGTCGCCCAGACCGCCTACCACCGGGTCGGTGACCACATCCCACAGCCGTGCCACCAGCAGCAGAACGCCGACGGCGCCCACGCCCAGAGTCTCTGCGTAGAAGGGCGGCAGATAGACATACAGCGGGATGCCGAGAATGGCCAGAGGCAGCCCGGGCAGGCCGTACAGCAGCACCCGGCTCCGGGAGACAGGTGTCATGCACCGTGCCCCGGGCGCTCCAGTACGAACTGCACCAGATCGATATGGCCCATGCGAAATCCGGCTTCACAGTAGCTCAGGTAGTAGCGCCACATGCGCATGAAATGCGTGTCGTAGCCCAGTGCACCGATGGACGCGGCGTGGGCGTCGAAGCGCTCCTGCCAAAGCCGCAGGGTCTCGGCGTAGTGGAGCCCGAACGGCGCCATGGCCCGCAGCCTCAGCCCCGCCGCCGAGGCCATGCGCTGTAGATGTCCCCGGGTCGGCAGCATGCCGCCGGGGAAGATGTAGAGCTGGATGAAGTCCGGGGTTTCCCGGTACAGCGGATACGCCGCCTCGTCGATGGTGATGACCTGCAGTGCGGCGCGCCCTCCCGGCTTCAGGCAGCGGGCCAGGGTGTCGAAGTACTCCGGCCAGTACCGTTCGCCCACGGCCTCGAACATCTCGATGGAGACCGCGTGGTCGTACTGCCCCGTCTCTTCCCGGTAATCCCGGTAACGGTAAGTGAGCGCGCCCTGCAGGCCCGCGGCCCGGCTGCGCTCCTCTGCCCAGTCCAGCTGCCGGCGGGACAGGCTCAGGCCGGTGACCCGGTGGCCGGCGCTGGCGGCGGCACGGCCGAAGCCGCCCCAACCGCAGCCGATCTCCAGCAGGTGGCTGCCGGAGGGGGCGTCCAGTTGTTCCAGAATGCGCTGGTACTTCTGCTGCTGTGCCTGCTCCAGGGTGTAGCTCTCCGTCTGCGGCACGGGCGTGTCACCGAACAGTGCGGCGGAGTAGGTCATGCTCGGATCGAGCCACTCGCGGTAGAAATCGTTGCCCAGGTCGTAGTGCGCGGCGATGTTGCGCCGACTGCCCCGGCGCGTATTGGCGCGCAGGCGGTGGCGCAGGCGCATCGCCAGCAGCGCCAGGGCACTAGGGCGGGAGGCACCGCCGAATACGGCATCGTTCTCGCCCAGCAACTGCAGCAGCGCGGTGAGGTCGCTGGTGTGCCAGTCGCCGGCGAGATAGCCCTCGGCAAGCCCGAGTGCGCCATGGGTGCGCAGGCGCATCAGGGTTCGCCACGGGCGATGCACGCGGAAATCGGCCCGGATCCCGTCGGTGTTGCCGAAGGTCTGGCTGCTGCCGTCCGGGAATTCCACCTCCAGCGTGCCCCGGGCGAGCCGGTTGAGCACGGTGCTGAAATAGCGTCCGCTGAGCCCGGGCAGATTCCGGGCCGTCTCGGTCATGGATTTGTCCCATGCCATCAGGTGATGTCCTCCGACGGTCGCTCCGGCTTGCGGTGAAAGCGAGCGCCACGCAGCCAGATCTTCAGTGCCTGCCAGTGAATGGTGGCCATGACTTTCAGGGTCATGAAGGGGTGCCGCCAGCCGGCGCGCAGGAGTTCTGTGTCGTTGAGCGGGCGGCGCTCACCTTGCTGCACCGCCGCCAGACGCAGGGCCCCCTGGTCGTGGTAATGGATCGTGGTCGCGAACGTCTCCTCGGGGGGCGTCAGGCGGAACCGGTATTCGCCGCTGACCGGGAAGAAGGGCGAGACGTGGAAGCACTTGCTGGCGCGGGAGCGTACCGGCTTGCGCATGGGCACACCGCCGTCGTGCAGCAGGTAGCCGTGCCACTCACCGAATGTGTTGCGCACCTCGCACAGCACGGCCAGCAGCGCCCCGTCCCGTCGGTGGCAGTACCACAGGCTCAGCGGATTGAATCCGTAGCCGAGCATTCGGGGCATGCAGTAAAGCAGCACCGCTCCGCCCTGGAGGTCGATGTTGGCCCTGGCGAGCACGCTGTCGATCCAGGGACGCAGGGCGCTGGCGTCCCGCGGGCCGTGGTCGCGGTCATGGAAGCTGAACAGGTTGAACCGGTTGCGGGAGAACAGCCGCAGCCCGGCAACAGCCTCGTCGATCCGGTCGATGTCCAGCAGCACGCCGAACAGCCGGTAGCGGAATGCGCTGCCCGGCTGACCGTAGCGCCGGTGCATCACGGCCCCGGTGTAAAGCGTCCCGGGTGCGGTGGTCATGGGGTCTGCCACTCCGGTTGTGCCTCTGGTGGTGCCACGGCGACGGGCGCATCTGCCTGGGCCTTGATCCACGGTGGGTCGATACCGAACGCCGAGGCGACGTTCGCGCCCGAGCGCAGTCCATCCTCATGGAAACCGTAGCCCAGATAGCTGCCGCAGAACCAGAGCCGATCGCGTCCCTGAATGCGATTGAACATCCCCTGAGCCTGCACCGCGCCGGCGTCGAAGACCGGATGATCGTAGACCATGCGGGCGTGTGTGCGATCCGGGGCGGGGGGCGTCTCCGGGTTCAGGGTGACGAAGATGTTCTCGTCCGTGGGTAACTGCTGCAGCCGGTTCATCCAGTAGGAGACCGATGCCGGTCCGCCGGCGCTGCCGCCCTGGTAGTTCCAGCTTGCCCAGATCCGGCGCAGCCGCGGCATGACGGTCTCATCCCGGTGCAGCCAGGCGACGTTCTCCTGGTAGCCGAATGCGCCCAGCAGCGCGTGCTCGTCGGCCGTGGGAGAGTCGATCATCGCGAGGGCCTGGTCGGCGTGGGTCGCCAGTACCACCTCATCGAAGCGACCGAGCAGCTCCCGGTCCGAGTGGAGCTCGACGCCGTCGTCGCGGCGCGTCACCCGGCGCACCGGCGTGCCCGCGTGGCAGCCGCCGCTGATCTCCGGCACCAGCCGGCGGACGTACTCCCGGCCGCCACCGGTCACTGTCCGCCATTGCGGCCGGTTGGCCAGGTCGATCAGCCCGTGGTTGCGGAAGAACTGCAGGAATCGCCGTGCCGGGAACCGCAGCATCTCCGCCTGGGGGCAGGACCAGATGGCCGCCGCCATGGGCAGCAGATACTGCTCCCGCAGTTCGCGGGAGGCGCGCATGTCGTTCAGGAACTGCGCCAGGGTGAGATCGTCGGCGCCGGGTGCGTCCAGGTAGCGGTGAGCACGCCGGTTGAATCGGATGATGTCCCGAACCATGCGGAGGAAGGACGGGCTGACGATGTTCCTCCGTTGCGCGAACAGCTTGTCGAGGCGGTCACCTGCCCACTCCAGCCGGCCGTCGGCCGAGCGGAAGGCGAACGACATGTCACTGCCGTGGGTGGTTACGCCCAGGTGGCGGAACAGGCCGGTGAGCAGCGGGTAATTGGGCTCGTTGTAGACAATGAACCCGGTATCCACCGCCACCGCTCCCGTCGGCCCGGGAATCTCCTGCGTATGCGTGTGACCGCCAACATAGTCATTGTACTCGAACAGTGTGACGTGGTGCTCCTTCGAGAGCAGCCACGCCGCGCCCAGGCCGCTGATGCCGCCACCGATGACTGCAATCCGTTTTCCGCTCATGGCTGACTCGTGAAGTGTTTGTATCGCTATTGTATAGTAATTTTCGGCATGAGAAAGCCTGATGATTCTTTGTGCAACCGGGTCAGTGCACCGGTGACCCGACCGCCAAGGTTGTCGTATCCTGTTGCGAGACGACGACGTCTCTTAACTGCATTCGGGAGGCCAGCCTTGAGAACACGGCAGGGCACCAAGAAACGCATCCTTGATGCCGCCGGTGAGCTCTTCCAGCGCAACGGGTTCAGCGGGTTCAGCTATCAGCACATTGCCACCCAGCTGGGCGTGAAGAATGCGGCGATTCACTACCACTACCCTTCGAAGACCGACCTGGGTGTCGCACTGATCCGTCGTTACCGGGCCAACTTTTCCTGGTGGACCGATCAGCTTGCCTCCCAGGGGGTTGATCCGGTGGCGCGCCTGGAGGCGTTTTTCGATCTGGAGGAGCGTTATCTGCGCGAGGGTAAGGTATGCCCTCTGGGCGTGGTCGGTGTCGAGCACGCGGGCATTCCCGAACCCATGCGCCGGGAGACGGAGGTCTTCGTTGGTGAGTTGCTGGCGTGGCTGACGCGCGCCCTGGAAGACGGGTCCCGCGAAGGCGTGTTGACCTTCAGCGGGACCGCCAGTGGCAAGGCGCTCAGCCTACTGACGTCTCTGCAGGGCGGTTTGCAGGTAGCCCGGGTTGGCGGCTCGGGCGCCTTCCAGCGTATTGTCGAGCAGGTGCGTACGGAACTCGGGCTGCCCAGGGAGCGCGCCTCGCGCCGGATGCCCGCGGCGGTCTGACGGGGCGGCCTGCGGACGGTTGCAACCGGCGAATCATCACCAGTGCCCTGATGCGCGGCTACGGGCACGTTCGGGGCGGGGGGCTTATGCAGGCGGACTGGTTCGCAGGGCTGCAGCAGGAGATCGGGGCGGTCGGGGATGTGGATCAGCTCGGTGCCGTCTGCGAGCGGCTGTGTGATCATCTGAAGATCCCACATTACTGTTTTGCCATGAGACTGCCCACCTCATTCGTGGACCCCGCGCTGCTGGTGTTCGACAACTACCCGGAGTCCTTCCGTGACCGTTACGTGGATCTGGACGGCTTGAACGTCGATCCTGTGTTGCTGGGCACCTACGAGCAGTCCGCGCCGGTCTACTGGGATGAAGCCTTCGCCGAGGTAGAGCCCGATTCGGCTCAGGCGCGGTACGTGGAGGGCGTCGTCCGCGCCCTCGGAATCCCGTCCGGCGTCAGTTGCGGCTACCGCGGCGTGCGTGGCCAGTTCGCCATCCTGTCCATGGCCAGCGACGATGACAGCCGCGGTCTGCAACGTTACCTCCGTGCCGTGGCGCCGCGCGTCATGCTCGCGGGTGCCTGCCTGCACGACTCCGCCACGCGTCTGCTGGTGGAGGATCCGGCCCAGGCGGTGACGCCGCGGGAGCGTCAGTGTCTGCTCTGGTGTGCCGAGGGCAAGACGGCCCGTGAGACGGGAGAGCTCCTGGACATCACGGAACGGACGGTCATCTTCCATCTGCGCAACGCCAGTGCCAAGTTGCGCGTCAACAGTCGGCAGCAGGCGGTCGCCCGGGCCGTTTCTCTGGGGATTATAGAGCCGCGGCCGGTTACTGTGCCCACCAATTGACCATTTCTGCGACGGATTTGGCGGCCCGCCGTCAGTGGTGACGCTACCCTGACTGGCGCCGGTTTCCCGGGCCCGCATACAATGCTCGCCTCCCGGTGAAGTCAGTGCGCATCAATGAAAGGGAGACGTGTGCAGCAGCAATTACAGGAACACGTGAGTGGCGGGGGTGGGCGCATTGTCGCCACCCTGGCCGGTGCGCTGGCGTTCGGGTTTCCGGGGGCGGTGGGCGGTCTGCTGGTGGGTTACGCCGGAGACGTCGGCCTGCGGCGCTGGATGGTGTCCGGCTGGCGTCTGCGCAAGTGGTTGCCGGATCAGGTGCAGCGGCAGTATCTCACCGCCGCCTGCGCCGTCATGGGGCACGTTGCCAAGTCCGACGGCCGGGTCAGCGAGGCGGAGATTGCCGTGGCCCGCCAGGTGTTCGAAGTGCTGGATCTGCACGGCGACCTGCGCCGTGAGGCGATTCACCTGTTCGGTCGCGGCAAGCGGCGGGACTTTCCCCTCGCCTGGGTTTTGCGACGGTTCAATCGCGCCTGCGGTAGCGAGGACGATCTGTTGCAGGCGTTTCTTGAATACCAGACGGCCGTCGCCCAGGCGGATGGCCGGCCCGTGGGCGCGCAGCACGCCCTGCTGCTCCGGATTGCCCGGCGGCTGGGTTTCAACGAGCCGGAGCTGCGGCGGCTCATGCGCGGTCAGCGCGGCAGCGGCGCCGTGCGCGCCATGCCGCAGAGTCCCTACCGGGTGCTTGGAGTGGCAGAGAGTGCCAGCGCCGACCAGATCCGTCTTGCGTACCGGAAGCTGATCAGCCAGCACCACCCGGACCGGCTGCAGGCGCGTGGCTGCAGCGAAGACGAGATTCGCGAGGGTGCCGGGCGCACCCACGCGGCCCGGCGCGCCTACGACCAGATCCGGCGGCAGCGCGGCTTCTGAAGCCCCGGCTGCGGCGTCGACTCAGCCCAGCAGGCCCAGCCGCCCGCCGCTGGCCACCGCCACCACCACCAGCCCGATGACCAGGTTGATGCCCACCAGCCGGCGCACGTTGGCAAGCGCCTCGGCGCCACGCTGCCAGTCCTGGGTGTCCACCGCGCGGCGGAGCTGGTTGAACGGCAGGAAGAAGACCACCAGAAACAGCAGCGCCATGATCAGGCCGAGCCCGTGCATCACGTGCACGTGGGTCGGCCAGTCGCCCATGCTCCGGAACAGGCCGAACCCGAGCCAGTATCCCGTCAGCAGCACGATGACCACCGATTTCCAGACCCACACGAAGAATTTCGCCAGCACTCGGCGCCACAGCATGAGTCGTTCGGGGGGCTCGAGGGTCGCTGCCGCCACCGGACGCAGGATGACGTAGGCGAAGAACATGCCGCCCACCCAGATGACGGCAAACAGGACATGCAGCAGGTTTCCGATACTGATCACGCGTTACTCCTCCTGCGACGCGGCGATGGTTCGACGGGGGAGTGTAGCAGCCGGTGGCGGGTGCCGGAATCGGCCGGTGGCCCTGTTGCCCCGCTTTCGGTACAGTCTTGCCACGCAACCCAGGGGGATGTGACCCATGCTCGACGACCGTATTGCGCCATCGATACTGGCGGCGGATTTCGCCCGACTCGGCGAGGAAGTGGATGCCGTGCTGGCCGCGGGTGCGGACATGGTGCATTTCGACGTCATGGACAACCATTACGTGCCGAATCTCACCATCGGCCCCATGATTTGCCAGGCGCTGCGCAACCACGGCGTGACCGCCGAAATCGATGTGCATCTCATGGTGAAACCTGTTGACCGGCTGATCCCGGATTTCGCGGCTGCCGGTGCCGACTGGATCACCTTCCACCCCGAGGCTACCGAGCATGTGGACCGCAGCCTGCAGCTGGTGCACGACCAGGGCTGCCGCGCCGGGCTGGTGTTCAACCCGGCCACGCCACTGGACTACCTCAAGTACGTCATGGACAAGGTGGACATGATCCTGCTGATGTCGGTGAACCCCGGCTTCGGCGGGCAGTCGTTCATCCCCGCCACGCTGGACAAGCTGCGCGAGGCGCGGGCGCTCATTGACGCCAGCGGCCGGGATATCCGTCTGGAGGTGGACGGCGGTGTCAAGACCGACAACATCCGGGCCGTGGCCGAGGCCGGCGCCGACACGTTCGTCGCGGGTTCGGCCATTTTCGGCCAGCCCGACTACCGTGCCGTCGTGGACGCCATGCGGCAAGAAATCGCGCAGGCGCGGACATGATGCGACAGGTGCGGGCGCTGCTCTTCGACCTGGATGGCACGCTGGTGGACAGCGCCCCGGACATGGCCGTGGCCGTGGACCGCATGCTGGTCGATGTGGGCCACCCCGCGGCCGGCGAGGAGCGTGTCCGCCGCTGGGTGGGCAATGGTGCGCGCCGGCTGGTGATGCGCGCCCTCACCGGGCGGGTCGATGGCGAGCCGCCGGAGGCGGACGTGGATCGGGCCCTGACGCTGTTTCTCCGCTATTATGAGGAGCGGCTCAGCGTGCGCAGCCGGCTCTATCCCGGCACACGCGGCGGGCTGGACCGCCTGCGGACGGACGGGTATGGTCTGGCCTGTGTCACCAACAAGCCCGAGGGTCTGGCGCGGCAGCTGCTGCGTGACATGGGCCTCGACGACGTCCTGCCGGTGGTGGTCGGCGGCGACACGCTGACGGTGCGCAAGCCCGATCCGGCGCCACTCCACCACGCCATGGCGGCACTGGGCGCGCCGGCCGAGCACACGCTGATGGTCGGGGACTCCCGGGCTGATGTAGACGCCGGGCGCAATGCGGGCACCGGCGTGGTCTGCGTTCCCTACGGCTACAGCCAGGGAGAGGACGTCAACGCCATGGCCCCGGATGCGGTGGTGGCGAGCATCGAGGAACTGCACGGCTTCCTGCGCGGGGCCGCGTAGACGACGACAGGATCATGACGGGTACACCAGTGATGCAGGGGATGAGCGCGAACGCAACACGATGGCGTGGCTGAAGAGTACCGCCGCCCGCGCGATTCGTTGTGTCCACGTGTTGTCCGTCATTGGTGAATCTGCATGAACAAGCAACAATTCCAGGAACTTGCCGACCGGGGCTATAACCGCATCCCGGTCATCCGTGAAGTGCTCGCGGATCTCGACACCCCGCTCAGCACCTATCTCAAGCTGGCCGACGGCCCGTACTCCTTCCTGTTCGAATCCGTTCAGGGCGGCGAGAAGTGGGGCAGGTACTCGATCATCGGTCTGCCCTGCCGCACGGTGCTGCGTGTCCATCAGGGGCACATCACCGTCGAGCGCGACGGTGAGCTGATCGAAGAGGCGCGACCGGCGGACCCGCTGGCGTGGCTGGAGGCCTTCCACGGGCGCCACGCTGTGCCGGCACCACCCGGCTACCCGCAGTTGCCTCGGTTTACCGGTGGCCTGGTGGGCTATTTCGGCTATGACACCATTCGCTACATCGAGCCGCGGCTGGCCGACTGCGACAAACCGGACGCGCTGGACGTGCCGGACATCATGCTGATGGTGGCCGACGAGGTGCTGGTGTTCGACAACCTGGCGGGGCGGCTCTACTTGGTGGTGCACGCCGACCCGGCCGACGCCGGCGCCTGGGAGCATGCACAGGCGCGCCTGCAGTCGCTCGCCCGGACCATGCGGACCGCCGCCACCGGCTACCGGCCGCAGCACGAACGCCGCGAGGTCGGCGAGGCGGACTTCCGCTCCAACATGTCCCAGACCGGCTTTGAAGACGCCGTGGAGCGGATCAAGCAGTACATTGTCGATGGCGATGCCATGCAGGTGGTCCCGTCCCAGCGCATGAGCACCGAGTACCGCGCCGAGCCCCTGGACCTCTATCGCGCGCTGCGCTGTACCAACCCGTCGCCGTACATGTTCTTCCTCAATCTCGGCGACATGTACGTGGCGGGGTCGTCACCGGAGATCCTGGTGCGGGTGGAAGAGGGCGATGTCACCGTCCGGCCTCTGGCGGGCACGCGCAAGCGCGGTGCCAGCGAGGCGGAGGACCGGGCGCTGGAGGAAGAGCTACTCGCCGACCCCAAGGAGCGTGCCGAGCACCTGATGCTCATCGATCTCGGGCGCAACGACGTGGGTCGCATTGCCGAGACGGGAACGGTGGACGTCACCGACCAGATGACCATCGAGCGCTACTCCCACGTGATGCACATCGTCTCCAACGTCACCGGCCGGTTGAAACCGGAGTACAGCCCCATGGACGTGCTGCGGGCGACCTTTCCCGCCGGGACGCTGAGCGGCGCGCCCAAGATCCGCGCCATGGAGATCATCGACGAGGTGGAGCCCACCCGACGCGGCGTGTACTCAGGGGCCGTGGGGTACTGGTCCTGGTCCGGCAACATGGATACGGCCATCGCCATCCGCACCGCTCTGGTGAAGGACGGGCAGGTGCATGTGCAGGCCGGGGCCGGCGTGGTGGCCGACTCCGTGCCCTCCGCGGAGTGGGAGGAGACCCTGAACAAGGCCCGGGCATTGATCCGGGCGGTGGCCATGGCCGAACGCGGCCTCGACGAATGAGGAGACGGTCATGCTGCTGATGATCGACAATTACGACTCCTTTACCTACAACCTGGTGCAGTACCTGGGTGAGCTGGGTGCCGAGGTGTGCGTCTACCGCAACGATGCCGTGGATCTGGAGACCATCGAGGCGCTGGCGCCGGATCAGATCGTGCTCTCGCCCGGGCCGTGCACGCCCAACGAAGCGGGGATCTCCCTGGCGGTGGTGGAGCGTTTCGCCGGTCGCATCCCGTTGCTGGGTGTGTGCCTTGGCCACCAGGCCATCGGCCAGGCCTTCGGCGGGCATGTGGTGCATGCCGGCCAGGTGATGCACGGCAAGACGTCGGCCGTGCATCACCGCGATCTGGGCGTGTTCCGGGGGCTGAGCAACCCGATGACGGCAACACGCTACCATTCCCTGGTGGTGGATCAGCACCGGCTGCCCGACTGCCTCGAGGTGACCGCGTGGACCGAGAACCCGGACGGCTCCATGGAGGAGATCATGGGGCTGCGCCACCGGAGCCTGGACGTGGAAGGCGTGCAGTTCCACCCGGAGTCCATTCTCACGGCCGACGGACATGCGCTGCTGCGTAATTTCCTGGACCGTACATCCCCTGGCGGCAAGGCCGCCTGAGCCCGAGGAGCGCGGAACATGGACATGAAAGAAGCCCTGCGCGCGGTGACCGAGCGGCGAGACCTGAGCCGCGACGAAATGACCGACGTCATGCGCCTGATCATGACCGGCGAGGCCACCCAGGCGCAGATCGGCGGGTTTCTCATCGGCCTGCGCATGAAGGGCGAGACCATCGACGAGATTGCCGCTGCGGCGGGCGTGATGCGGGGTCTGGCCACCCACGTGGACGTGGAGACCGAGCACCTGGTGGATACCTGCGGGACGGGTGGCGATGCCGCCGGCACCTTCAACGTCTCCACGGCAACCGCGTTCGTGGTGGCAGCCGGCGGCGGGCGCGTGGCCAAGCACGGCAACCGCTCCGTCTCCAGCGCCTCGGGCAGCGCGGATCTGCTGGAGGCGGCGGGCGCCAATCTGGACCTGAGCCCCGAGCAGGTCGCCCGCTGCATCGAAACGGTCGGCGTGGGCTTTCTGTTTGCCCCGGCGCACCACTCGGCCATGAAGTACGCGGTCGGGCCGCGCCGCGAGATGGGAGTGCGCACCCTGTTCAACGTCCTCGGCCCGCTCACCAATCCCGCGGGCGCCCCGCACCAGCTGCTGGGGGTCTACGCACCCGAGTGGGTGCGGCCGCTGGCCGAAGTGCTGCTGCAGCTCGGCAGCGAGCGGGTGTTGGTGGTGAACGCCGAGGACGGCCTGGACGAGATCAGCATCGCCGCGCCGACACGGGTGGCCGAGGCGGACGGTGACACGGTCACGGAGTACACCATCGCGCCGGAGGACTTTGGGCTGGAGCGCGCGCCGCTGGAGTCGGTGCGGGTGAGTGATGCCGCCGGCAGCCTGGCGATGATACAGCGGGCGTTTGCCGGTGAGTCCGGCCCGGTCGCCGACCTCATTGCCATGAACGCGGGCGCAGCGATCTACGCGGCGGAGCTCGCCGAGACCCTGGAAGCCGGGGTGGAGCAGGCCCGGGCCATCCTCTCCAGTGGTGCGGCGGCCGACCGGCTGAATGATTTCGTGGCGTTCACCCGCCGGGTGGACTGAGTCTGTATCGATACAGCACAGGGTGAATTGATGAGCGACACACCGGATGTTCTCAAGCGGATCCTGCAGCGCAAGGCCGAAGAGGTAGCGAGCAACAGCCAGGCCATGGACGTGCAGAGCCTTCGTCACGAGGCGGGCGTCGGCGCGGAGCCCCGCGGCTTTCTGCGCGCCCTGCGCGCCGAGGCGCGCGCCGGGCGTGCCGGCGTGATCGCCGAGATCAAGAAGGCATCCCCGAGCAAGGGGCTGATCCGCGAAGGGTTCGATCCCGAGGCCATTGCCAGGAGTTACGCGGCCGGTGGTGCCACCTGCCTGTCCGTGCTCACCGACCAGGACTTCTTCAAGGGGCATAACCTCGATCTGCGGATTGCCCGCGCCGCCTGCGAGCTCCCGGTGCTGCGCAAGGACTTCATCATCGACCCCTTCCAGGTGTGGGAGTCCCGGGTGCTGGGTGCCGACTGCATCCTGCTCATTGTCGCCGCGCTCAGCGACGCGCGGCTGGAGGAACTCTACCGTCTCGCCCGCAGCATTGGCATGGACGTGCTGGTGGAGGTGCACACGGCCGAGGAACTGGAGCGCGCCCTGGTACTGGAGCCGGAACTGCTCGGGATCAACAACCGCGACCTGCATACCTTCGAGACCGACCTGCAGACGACGGTCCGCCTGTTGGAGCGGGTGCCGGCAGGGACTTTTCTGGTCACGGAAAGCGGGTTCAGCACCCGGGAAGAGATCGAGTACATGCACGAGCAGGGCGTGCATGGCTTTCTCATCGGTGAAGCGTTCATGCGGGCCAGCGACCCCGGCGAACGGCTTCACGCGATGTTCCGGTAGGCCCGCCCCCCGCCCGGGGTCAGCGGGTGTTGAACACGACCATGGTCTTGCCGGACACGGAGATCAGCTCCCGCTCCTCCAGATCCTTCAGCACCCGGCCCACCATCTCCCGCGAACAGCCCACGATCCGCCCGAGCTCCTGTCGGGTGATGCGGATCTGCATGCCGTCCGGGTGGGTCATGGCGTCGGGCTCCCGGCACAGATCGAGGAGCGTCCGCGCAACCCGGCCGGTGACATCCAGGAAAGCGAGATCACCCACCTTGCGGCTGGTGCGCCGTAGCCGTTCGGCCATTTGCCCGGCCAGAAAAAAGACGATCTCGGGGTCTTCCGCGGCGACCTGGTGGAAGCGGGCGTAGCTGATCTCCGCCACTTCGCAGGGGGTGCGGGTCCGAACCCAGGCGCTGCGGGTGGTTTCCTGGCCGAACAGGCCCAGCTCGCCGAAGAAGTCGCCCGCGTTCAGGTAGGCCAGGACGATCTCGTGCCCGTTCTCGTCCTCGATCACGACGCTCACGGAACCTTCCGTGATGTAGTACAGCGCGTCCGGTTGATCGCCCGCGTAGATGATTCCGGTCTTGCTCGGGTAGCGGCGCCGATGGCAGTGCCGTAGTAGGTTATCGATCGACCAGTTTGTTTTTCTCATGGGATCAGCCGCGCTCATGCATGCACCTTTGCGTGTTGCGTCCGGGGCGGCCACGGAGCACATCCCTGGCTGTCATTCCCCCCATCGGACCCGAGTATACCGGACCAGGCCGCATCACCAACCCCCTCGACCACCCAACTCTGCGTCCCCACGGGCGTTTTACCCATCCGGGTCATGTGTCTATAATGCCGCGGCCACGCGCGCGGCGCGCACAAGAAAGCGGGACAGGAGCAGGCCCATGCGGGCAACGGTAAAGTGGGTCGGCGACGCGGCCTTCGAGGGAACGGCCGGCAGTGGCCATACGGTGCGCATGGATGGTCCGCCGGACTTCGGTGGCCAGGATTCCGGCGTGCGGCCCATGGAAATGTTGCTGCTGGGGCTTGGCGGCTGCAGCGCGTTCGATGTGGTGCACATCCTGCAGCGTGGCCGCCACCCTGTCAGCGACTGCGTCGTGGAGATCGAGGCGGAGCGTGCCGAAACGCCGCCCAAAGTGTTCACGCGTATCCACATGCACTACCGGGTCAGTGGCGACGGGCTGAAGGATGCCGCGGTGCGGCGCGCGGTGGACCTGTCGGCCGAGAAGTACTGCTCCGCGTCCATCATGCTCGCCCAGGTGGCGGAACTCTCCCACGATTACGAGGTCGTCGAGACCTGACGGAAGAGAATCGGGGGCGGCCTTCGCGGCTGCCCGGAAATTCAGGAAGACGTCCCGCGGGATGCCTCTCGACCATGTTTCGGAGGACGGGCTCTTGGTCCAGTCGGATTCCCTGAGGCTGCACGGTTTCAACAACCTGACGAAATCGCTCAGCTTTAATATCTACGATATCTGTTATGCGCGGGATGCCCAGCAGCGGCAGCGGTATATCGAGTATATCGACGAGGTCTACAACGCCGAACGGCTGACCCAGATTCTGACCCAGGTGGCGAATATCATCGGCGCAAACATTCTCAACATCGCGCGCCAGGATTACGAGCCCCAGGGTGCCAGCGTGACCCTGCTCATCTCCGAGGAAGAGGAGATCGAGGGCGCCGAAGTGGGCAGTGCGGCCCCGGGGCCCCTGCCGGACACGGTGCTCGCGCACCTGGACAAGAGCCATATCACGGTGCACACGTACCCGGAGACCCATCCGGATCACGGCATCAGCACCTTCCGGGCGGACATCGATGTCTCCACCTGCGGCGTGATCTCACCGCTGAAGGCGCTGAACTTCCTGATCCACTCGTTCGATTCCGATATCGTGACGATGGATTACCGGGTGCGCGGTTTCACGCGCGACGTGGAAGGGCACAAGCACTTCATCGATCACGAGATCAATTCGATCCAGAACTATCTCTCGGACGACACCAAGGCGCAGTATCATCTGATCGACGTGAACGTCTATCAGGAACACATGTTCCACACCAAGATGCTGCTCAAGGAGCCGAAGCTCTCGAATTACCTGTTCGGGGAGTCGGCGGCGGACTTCTCCGAGGAAGACCGGCAGCAGATCCGCATGCAGCTGCGCCGTGAGATGGCCGAGATCTTCTATGGCCGCAACCTGCAGCCCGGGCAGGAAGTCTCCCTTGGGCTCGAGTTCCGCTGATGCGGTCACAGCGTGCGAGGGGATAATGGGTTACTATCAACGCCACGTGTTTGTCTGTACCAACAGCCGCGAACCGGGCAAGGACTGCTGCGCGGCCGATGGTGGCGCTGATGACGCCCGCGGTTATCTCAAGGACCGGGTGCGTGAGCAGGGCATGAACGGCGCCGGCCAGGTGCGTGTGAGCGGCTCGGGTTGCCTGGGTCGCTGCAGTGACGGGCCGGTCATCGTGATCTACCCCGAGGCGACGTGGTACACCTACGTCGACCGGGAGGACCTGGACGAGATCGTTGACCGCCATCTGGGCAGTGGCGAGATCGTTTCCAGACTGCTTGTCGACCCCGACTGACCGGCGCGTGCAATTCGCGGCTTGAACCCGTCGGGGGATTTGGTTACTATCTGCGCCCTTCTTAACAGGACGACGGCGCTCGGAGTGAGTGTGCATGAAGACCTTTAGCGCGAAACCGGCTGAAGTTGAACGCGACTGGTTTGTCGTGGATGCCGACGGCAAAACCCTTGGCCGCCTTGCCACCGAAGTGGCCCGGCGCCTGCGCGGCAAGCATAAGCCGGAGTACACGCCGCACGTGGACACCGGCGACTACATCGTTGTGGTCAATGCCGACAAGATCAAGGTGACCGGCAACAAGGCCACCGACAAGATGTACTACCGCCATACCGGTTTTCCGGGCAACCTGCGCAGCAGGACGTTCGAAAAGCAGCACGGCGAGAAACCGGAGTCCGTGGTGGAAATCGCGGTCAAGGGCATGCTCCCGCGCAACCGCCTGGGCCGCGCGATGGCCAAGAAACTGAAGGTCTACGCGGGTCCGGAGCACCGGCATAACGCGCAGCAGCCCAAGCCGCTGGAGCTTTAAGCCCGCGGAACCAACGATCGGACGGGAACGGCAATGGCAGAAGAGCAGTATTACGGAACCGGTCGCCGCAAGACCTCGCGGGCACGGGTGTTCCTGCGTCGCGGCAGCGGTGAGATTCGCGTCAACGGGCGCACGCTGGAAGAGTATTTCGGCCGCGAAACCGCCCAGATGGTGGTGCGTCAGCCGCTGGAACTCGTGGACGCCCTGGACAAGTTCGACATCAACGTGACTGTCGCCGGCGGCGGCGGGAGTGGTCAGGCCGGCGCCGTGCGCCACGGGCTGACCCGTGCGCTGATCAACTACGACGAAGAGCTGCGCGGCCCGCTGCGCAAGGCCGGCTTCGTCACGCGTGACAGCCGTATGGTGGAGCGGAAGAAGATCGGCCTGCACAAGGCCCGCCGCGCCACGCAGTACAGCAAGCGCTGATCGCGAGACCTGTTTATTGGGGGATCGTCTAGCGGTAGGACTACGGACTCTGACTCCGTCAACCCAGGTTCGAATCCTGGTCCCCCAGCCAACAGCGAAAAGGGCCCCTTTACGGGGCCCTTTTTTTGTTCGACACCTGGCACCTCCACGGCGCCCTGCGAACCAAGGCCAACCGTAGGGCCGCAGGGCGGATCTTCAGATCCGCCGTTATCGGAGAAGCCGGTCCGTATGGCTGCTCTTCGCCCAAAGCGGTAGACTTGAATATCTGCCCGACGCCTTTGCCATGCGCGGCGGTACGGCGTATGGCGGGCCTTCAGGTCCGCCACCATCATCAGCAACCGCGCCACGTGGTATTGTCCCGGGCCATGGACTTCATCCGCTACAACGGCTGCAACACCCTGAGCTTCCGTCAGCTGGACGCGCTGAACGGTTTGCCCAAGGGCAGCACATTCCGGCTCTTCAAACGGTGTGCGGGGCTGCAGGAGGGAGAACACTACTTCTACCTGGCGGCCGGGGAGGCGCCGGAGGCCATCGCCCGGTGGCGCGAGGCGGGTGTGATCTATCCGACGACGGTGAACGTGGTGCTGATCACCGAGGCCGGTTACCGGAAGCTGCAGGCCGCCGGGGATTGATCCCCGCGGCGGCCTGCAGCGCCGGAACGTTCACAGGTCCAGGTCGCGGTCCGTGACGGCGCCATGGCTCGCCGAGGAGACCAGCTTGGCGTACTTGGCGAGCACACCGCGACGGTAGCGCGGTTCCGGCTTCTGCCAGCGCTTGCGGCGCTCCGCCAGCTCCGCGTCGGAGACGTTGAGCTGGAGCAGGTTACGGTCGGCATCAATGGTGATGCTGTCGCCTTCCTCCACCAGGCCGATGGTGCCCCCCACGTAGGCCTCCGGGGCTACATGCCCCACGACCATGCCGTAGGTGCCGCCGGAGAACCGGCCGTCGGTGATGAGCCCCACGTCGTCGCCGAGACCGGCGCCGATGATCGCCGACGTGGGCGAGAGCATCTCGCGCATCCCCGGCCCGCCCTTGGGTCCCTCGTAACGGATCACCAGCACGTCGCCGGCCTTGATCTCGTTGTTGACGATGGCCTCCATGCTCTCCTCTTCGGAGTTGAAGACCCGCGCCGGCCCGGTGATGGACGTCTTCTTCAGCCCGGTGATCTTGGCCACGCCGCCTTCCTCGGCGAGATTGCCCTTGAGTACCGCCAGGTGGCCCTGCTTGTACAGCGGCGCCTCCATGGAGCGGATGATGTCCTGGTCCGCCGGGGCGGTGGCCGGGATCTCCGCCAGCAGCTCGGCGATGGTCTGGCCGGTGATGGTCAGGCAGTCGCCGTGGATGAGTCCCGCTTCCAGCAGCATCTTCATCACCACCGGGGTGCCGCCCACGGCGTGGAACTGGCTGGTGACGTAGGTTCCCGAGGGTTTCAGGTCGCAGAGCACCGGCACCTTGCGGCGGATGGCTTCGACATCGTCGATGGAGAAGTCCACCTCGGCGGCATTGGCGATGGCCAGCAGGTGCAGGACCGCGTTGGTGGAGCCGCCCAGCGCCATGGTCACCGCGAATGCGTTCTCGAATGCCTTGCGCGTCATGATGTCGCGCGGTTTGCGGTCCGCGCGGATGGCCTCCAGCAGCACTTCCGCGGAGCGCGCGGCGGAATCGCCCTTCTCCTTGTCTTCGGCGGACTGGGTGGATGAGCCCATGAGGCTCATGCCCATGGCCTCGAAGGCGCTGGACATGGTGTTGGCGGTGAACATGCCGCCGCAGGAGCCGGCACCGGGGCAGGCGTTCTTCTCCACGCCGGCAAGGTCCTCGTCGCTGAGGTTGCCGGCGGAGTACTGGCCCACCGCCTCGAACACGCTGACGATGGTGAGATCCTCGCCCTTGTAGTGACCGGGCTTGATGGTGCCGCCGTAGACGAAGATGCCGGGAACGTTGATGCGGGCGAGCGCAATCATGGCACCGGGCATGTTTTTGTCGCAGCCGCCCGTGGCGAGAATGCCATCCATGCTCTGCCCGTTTACCACCGTTTCGATGGAGTCGGCGATCACCTCGCGGGAGACCAGCGAGTATTTCATGCCCTCGGTGCCCATGGAGATGCCGTCGGAGATGGTGATAGTGCCGAACTTCTGCGGCATGGCGCCGGCGTCGCGCAGGGCAGTCTCGGCCCGCTCGGCCAGCGCCCCGATGCCCACGTTGCAGGGCGTGATCGTGCTGTGGGCGTTGCCGACGCCGACGATCGGCTTGTTGAAGTCGTCATCGTTGAAGCCCACCGCGCGCAGCATGGCGCGGTTGGGGGCGCGCTTGAAACCCTGCGTGACCGCCTTGCTCCGTTTGTTGTCTGCCATCTCCCGCTCCCTTCGTCTGGTTCGCGTGTTACCGGAAAGCTGCCGTGCGCGACGCATCGTTTCAGCCGCCGCCGAATCCGCCATTGTAGCAGCGCGGCGGCTGTCGTGGAGCCGCCCGTGACAGCCGTTGTTGGACCTGGTGACCTTGGTCTCGGCATACTACGGCGTCGGTGCGTAGCGGAGAGACCCACACTGTGTCAGCAATCACTCCCTGGCAGCGGTACCAGGCCGACCTGGAGCATCCGGATTTCAGCCACGACCCGGCCCAGGAACAGGCGGTCCGGGCGCTGGACGATCTGCATCAGCGGTTGGTGCTTGCAAGCCGGGAGCCGCAACCCCGTGGCGGGCTGCTCAGCCGCATCGGCCTTGGCGCCCGCCCGCGGCAGACATGGCCCCGGGTCAGGGGCCTGTATCTCTGGGGCGGTGTCGGCCGCGGCAAGACCTATCTCGTGGATATTTTCCACGACACGCTGCCCTTTCCCGAAAAGCGGCGGCTCCATTTCCACCGTTTCATGCAACTGGTCCACCACCGGCTGCGCGACCTGGAGCGCGTCCAGGATCCGCTGGACGTGGTCGCCCGGGAGTTCGCGCAGGAAACGCGGGTGCTGTGCTTCGACGAATTCTTCGTGTCGGACATCACCGATGCCATGCTGCTGGGCGGGTTGTTGCGTGGCCTGTTCCGCGAGGGCGTGACCCTGGTGGCCACGTCGAATATCCCCCCGGACGAGCTGTACAGGGACGGACTGCAGCGCGAGCGCTTCCTGCCGGCCATCGACCTCCTCAAGGAGCATACGCAGGTCATGGAGGTGGCGGGCGAGACGGATTACCGGTTGCGGTTCCTGGAGCAGGCAGAACTGTATCACTCACCGCTGGATGAGGCCGCCGAGGAAGTCCTCAACGAAGAGTTCGTCCACCTGGCCCCGCACACCCCCGAGTTCAATACTGAACTGCAGGTTGAGGGGCGCTCGATCCCGGTGCGGGGGCTGGCGGACGATGTGGCCTGGTTCGATTTTTCGGCCATCTGCGACGGCCCGCGCGGGCAGGCGGATTACATCGAACTGGCCCGGACGTTTCACAGCGTGCTGGTCTCCAACGTGCCCGCCATGGACGAGACCCGCGAAAATCAGGCGCGGCGCTTTATCGCCATGGTGGACGAGTTCTATGATCATGGCGTAAAGCTGATCCTGTCAGCCGAGGTGCCGCTGGAGTCGCTCTACCAGGGCAACCGGCTACGGTTCGAGTTCGAACGGACCCGCAGCCGGTTGCAGGAGATGCAGTCCCAGGCCTATCTCGCGGGCGCACACTGGTCCGGTTGAAGGGGCCGCGAAGGAGGTGGCAGGTGTCTGACTTGCTCGATCGCATCCTTGATGCCCACGGCGGGGCAGGCCATTGGGGTGAGGTGCACGCCGTGCTCGCCCGCGCCTCCATGGGAGGCGTGGGCTTTGCATCACGTCTCCAGGGCCAGCCATTGCACGAGGTGGAGGTCACCCTGAATGCAGCCTGGCCGTCCATTACCCTGGCCGACTGGCCCGAGCGTGGACAATCCGCCACTTGTCAGCCAACCCGGGCGTGGATCGAGCGTGCCGATGGCGAACTGGTGACGGAGCGTGGCGCGCCGGGGGCGGCGTTCCGGTCACTGCCGCACGCGCTGTGGTGGGATTATCTGGACCTGCTCTACTACTGCGGCAACATCCTCTGGCAGACGCTCTGCCTCCCCTTCACGCTCGCCCGGGAGGGGTGTGCCCTGCAGGAGCTGCCGCCGGTGGACGTGGGCGGGCAGCGGCTGTATCGCCTGGCGGCGACCTACCCGGCGGATATTCCGACGCTGCGTACCGACCATGTCTTCTACGCCGATGCCACCGGGCTGTTGCAGCGCGTCGACTTTGCACCCCGCTTCACCGGATCTTGGATGCAGGCCACTCAGCTGCTCGAGGCTTACGAGACCGTGTCCGGATTCAACTGTGCAACCCGGTACAGGGTCTATCCTGCCATGCCCGGCGGCCGGGTGGTGCCGCTGGGCCCGCTGAGCTGGATTGATGTTGACGACATCACGTTCGCATGGGCGTGATGTCCGCCTGACAACGGCTGTAGAAGTGTCGATTGGTTCACACAGGTTCCAGGTTTTTGCGCTAAACCCTTGGCAGCGTTTAATGAATCCCGATTGTCCACAGAACCTGTGGATAAGGTTGTGGATGACGCGTTAAAACGGCCCTCTGAATCCCGCGCCGAGCGGCTTTCCCTCAGAATGTCCAAATTTTGAACGCTTTGTTAAAAGACACGAGAAACAACAACCTGTGGCCCCTGCGGGGTGCTTCGGCCCGACACGGCGCCGCCACGTGCGCCGTCGTGTTGGGGCGACGGTCGGGTGTGTATAACTTTCCTGCGCGACAGGCTTCCATGCGCTGATGTCAAGAGGGTAACGGCTCCTTTTCGGCAGGCAGACCCCGAACGATGGTTTGGGGCTACTCGTCCAGCGCCAGTATGTGGGCGGCAACACCGTCTGCAAGGGCCCGCAGGTTGTAGCCCCCTTCCAGTGTGGAGATCACCCAGCCGTTACTGAACCGGTTGGCGACCTCGACGATTTCGCGCGTAGCCCAGGCCAGATCACGCTCATCCAGCTCCATGTTGGCGAGGGGATCGGCGCGGTGGGCGTCGAACCCGGCGGAGATGAACACGAGCTCCGGCCCGAACGCGCGCAGGGCGGGGATGACGTCCTGCCGGAATGCATCACGGAACGTATCCGAGTCGGTCATCGGGGGCAGCGGGACGTTGTGGATGTTCGGGGCACCCGGAATGGGCCCCCGGCCGGTGCCGGGGAACAGCGGATGCTCGTGCGTGGACGCGTAGAACAGGCCGCGGCGGCCGGCGAACATGGTCTGGGTGCCGTTGCCATGGTGGACGTCTATATCCACCACGGCGACCCGTTCCAGGTGATGGGCCGCCTGGGCGTAGGTTGCCGCAACCGCCACGTTGTTGAACAGGCAGAAGCCCATGGCGTGATCGGGTTCGGCGTGATGGCCCGGGGGGCGTACGGCGCAGAAGACCCGCCTGGCATCACCGGCCATGACGCGGTCCACGGCCGCGCACACGGCACCGGCGGCGCGCAGTGCCGCTTCGCCGGAGGCGGGGCAGATCACCGTATCGCCGTCGAGCGCGTCGTATCCCCGGCTGGGAATGGCGGCGAAGGTGCGGTCCACGTAGCCGGCATCGTGCACGCGCAGGAGCTGCTCACGCTCCGCTCGCGGCGCTTCCGCCCAGGTCAGGGTCTCGAAGGGTGACTGACGCAGCCGCGTGAGAACGGCTTCCAGCCGTTGCGCTGACTCCGGGTGCCCCGGGCCGGTGTCGTGCTGAGTACAGCTCTCGTGCGTAATGATCCAGGTCTGCATGAGCGGATGTCGCTCCCCACGTTGCAGGCGGTTTGGGTCTGCGGCGTACTGCCCGTCTACTCTAACAAAGTAGCAGGATTCCCGGGCGCTCAGGCGCGCTCGAAACGGTATAGGGCCACTTCCCCGAGCAGGTTGGGGAACACCCGTGCGAGGCCGTGCTTGCGGTGGGCGTTGTCGATGAACGTGCGCTCGAGGATGCGGATGCCCGTGTCCTCGCACAGCGCTTCGAAGTCCCGGACGGTGCACAGGTGGATGTTGGGGCTGTTGTACCAGTCCAGCGCGGGGTCGCCGCTGACCGGCATACGCCCGCTGAGGGCAAGCCGCAGGCGTGAACGCCAGTGGCCGAGGTTGGAGAAGGTGACGATGCCTTCCCGCCCGACACGCAGCATCTCGTTGAGCAGATGCTCCGGGTACCGGACCGCCTGCAGCGTCTGGGTCATCACCACGTAGTCGAACGACAGCGGGTCGAAATCCTTCAGTCCCTCGTCCAGGTTGGTCTGGATGACGGGGATGTCCTTCTCCACGCAGCTGACGATGTTCTCCGGGGCGATCTCCAGCCCGTAACCGATCACGTCGCGGGTGTCGCGCAGGTAGCGCAGCAGCTGCCCCTCGCCACACCCCAGGTCGAGCACGCGCGTACCGGGGTGGATCCATTCGCTGATCAGGGCCAGTTCCGAGCGCACGCTCATACGTTCGCCTCCTGCGCCACACGATTCATGTACGCCTGGAGCAGGTCCCGGTAGACCGGGATGGGCATGAGAAAGGAGTCATGCCCCTGTGGCGCGACGATCTCTGAATAGGTGACCCGCTTGTTGCCGTCCTGCAGCGCGCGCACGATCTCCCGCGAGCGGCTGGAGGGGAACCGCCAGTCACTGGTGAATGACAGGATAAGGAACGAGGCCGTGACGTGCTTCAGCGCCGCGGCCAGGTTGTCGTCGTAGTTGGCGGCCGGGTCGAAGTAGTCCAGCGCCTTGGTCATGAGCAGGTACGTGTTGGCGTCGAAATGGCGGACGAAGGTCTCTGCCTGATAGCGCAGGTAGCTCTCTACCTCGAACTCGACGTCGTAGTTGAAGTTGATCTTGCCTTCGCGGAGCTCGCGGCCGAACTTGGCCCGCAGCGCGTCCTCGGACAGGTAGGTGATGTGGCCGAGCATGCGTGCCAGGGCGAGCCCGCGCTCCGGCGTGACGCCGTATTCCGAGTACCGGCCTTCGTGGAACTCCGGGTCCCGGAGGATGGCCTGGCGAGCCACCTCGTTGAAGGCGATGTTCTGGGCCGAGAGCTTCGGCGCGGCCGCAATCACCACGCAGTGCCGGGTCCGCTCCGGGAAGTCGATGGCCCATTGCAGCGCCTGCATGCCGCCCAGGCTGCCCCCTACTACGGCGGCCCACTGGTCGATGCCCAGGGCGTCAGCCAGCCGTGCCTGGCTGCGCACCCAGTCGGGGACGGTCACCATGGGGAAGTCGGCGCCGTACAGCGCGCCCGTCTCCGGGTTTGGTGAAACCGGTCCGGTGGACCCCCGGCAGCCGCCCAGGTTGTTGCTGCAGACAATGAAGAAGCGGTTGGTGTCCAGCGGCTTGCCGGGGCCGATGGACGCATCCCACCAGCCGGGTTTGCGGTCGTCGGGCGAGTGGTATCCCGCCGCATGGTGGTCGCCCGACAGCGCATGGGCCACCAGAATGGCGTTGGATGCGTCGGCATTGAGCTCGCCGTACGTCTCGTAGACGAGGTCGTACTCCGGCAGCACCCGACCGCAGTCCAGTTCCAAGGGCTGGTCGAAGTGGAGCGTTTTCGGGGTGACGAGGCCGACGGAGTCAGCTGGGAATTGTTCTGGCATCCGATCCGTAGCGGCTTGCTGTGGAAGAGAACCGAGTCTACTGACGGTCTCCGGGGCCCGCAACCGCCCGGAGACCGTCTGCGCGATGGGGCTGCTCAGAGGAATGCCATGGCCAGGTCTCGCAGCGGCATGACGAACAGCATCTTCGCCAGCTGGATGCCGATCAGCGCCGCGATAGGGGAGAGATCCAGCCCGCCGATGGCCGGAATGATGCGGCGGACCGGCTCCATCACGGGGTTGGCCAGACTGTCGATGATGCCGATGGCCGGATTGTAGTGGCCCGGGTTCACCCAGCTCAGGATCACCCGGATGATGATGACCACCAGAAACACGTTGAGTAGCAGGTTCAGCAGTTCCGCCGCGGAGCGCACGAACAGGAAGCCGGCGCTGACATTGGTGCCATTGATCCAGTACACCAGCGCCAGGGTGCAGAACTGCAGCAACAGCATCAGCACCAGCGCCGAGGTGTCCGCCCGGCCGATCGGCGGCAGCACCCGTCTCAGCGGCTGCAGCGGTGGCTGCGTGATCCGGATCAGGAACTGCGAGATCGGGTTGCTGTAGTCGGCGCGAACCCACTGCAGCAGGAAGCGCAGCATGATGGCGAGTATGTACAGGCCGAACAGGGTGTTGATCAGAAATGCCAGCGGGTCGGTGAGATACTGTCCAGACATGCGCTGCTCCGGTTATGCACGAGCAAGGGCGGCGCGTTGCCGTGCCGCCGGCTCGCGGTTGCGATTCAGTTGTTATTGGTTGCCCAGTTCGTTCCCCAGGGTCTCCGCCCGGTCGGCGGCGGCCTTCAGTGCACGCTCCACGAGCTCGCGTAGTCCGCCGTCCTCGAACGCCTGGATCGCCTGCTCGGTGGTCCCGCCGGGGGAGGTGACCCGCCGGCGCAGGGTGGCCGCGTCCTCGGTGCTTTCCAGCGCCATCTTGGCCGCGCCCAGGGCTGTCTGCAACGTCAGCAGCCGGGCGGTGTCCCTGGGCAGTCCCAGGTCGGCGCCCGCCTGCTCCATGCTCTCCATGAGCAGAAAGAAATAGGCCGGCCCGCTCCCGGAAACCGCCGTGACGGCGTTCATCTGGCTTTCGTCATCCAGCCAGCAGGTGAGCCCCACGGCGCGCATGAGCGACTCCGCCAGGCTGCGCTGCTCGGCGGACGTGGCAGGGTTGGCGTACAGGGCCGTGGCGCCCGTCTGCACCAGCGAGGGGGTGTTGGGCATGACCCGCACTACCGGCAGGCCGTCGCCGAGCCAGCGCGACAGGTCCGATTCGCGGATGCCGGCGGCGATGGAGATCACCACGGCGCCGGTGCGCGCGAGCTGTGGCGCCAGCTCCGTGGCAACGTCGCGGATGACCTGGGGTTTCACCGCCAGCACGACCCCGTCGGCGTCGGCCACGGCCTCGCTGTTGTCGCCGGTGACCGCGACGCCAAACGTCGCCGCCAGATTTCCGCGCTGCTCCGGGTCCGGCTCCGCGACACGGATCCGGTCGGCCGGGAAGCCGTCGGCAATCAGTCCGCCGATGAGGCTGCGTGCCATGTTGCCGCCGCCGATGAACGCTATGGTCTTGTTATCCATGGTGAACGGGCCTCCTTGGTGGTCACGTCGTCGCCGGGTAATCCCGGGGGCCGAAGATGTCGGTCCCGACCCGGACCATGGTGCTGCCCTCGGCGACGGCTGCTTCCAGGTCGCCGGACATGCCCATGGACAGGGTATCCAGTTCCAGTCCGCGGTGCTGCAGCGCCTCCAGCAACTCCCGCAGCGCGCGGAACGGTGCCCGCTGGGCGTCGAAATCCCCGGCAGGCGCCGGAATGCACATCAGGCCACGCAGGCGCAGCCGCGGCAAACCGGCCACGGCATCGGCCAGCGCCGGCACGTCCTGCGGGTCGACGCCGGACTTGCTCTCCTCTCCGCTCACGTTGACCTGCAGGCAGACGTTGAGCGGGGGCAGGCCCTCGGGGCGCTGCTCCGACAGGCGCCGTGCGATCTTCTCCCGCTCCACACTGTGAACCCAGTCAAAGTGTGGCGCCACGTGTTTTGTTTTATTCGACTGCAGAGGCCCGATGAAATGCCACTCCGCTCTGGCGTCCGACCCCAGGGCGTCCTGCTTGTCACGGGCCTCCTGGACATAGTTCTCGCCGAACGCGGCCTGGCCCGCGGCCATGGCGTCACGGACGGCTTCTGCCGCTTTTGTCTTGCTGACGGCCAGCAGGGTGACGCTGCCGTCGGCCCGTCCGTACTGCGCCTCAGCGGCGCGGATTCGGGCCTGCACGCTTGCGAGGCGTTCAGCGATCTCGGTCATGTTGCCTGGTTCCGGTCATCACTGTAGGTTGATCGGTCATGGCCTGTGCACGCGGTCGCTGGCTGCGCCAACCGGAACAGATAATCAGCGCAAAGGATGCCCGATGGATATTGCCGACCTGCTCGCCTTTGGCGTCAAGAACAACGCCTCGGATCTGCACCTGTCGGCGGGATTGCCGCCAATGATACGTGTGGACGGTGACGTGCGTCGAATCAACCTGCCTGCGATGGATCACCAGCAGGTGCACGGCCTGATCTACGACATCATGAACGACAAGCAGCGGCGGGATTACGAGGAGTTTCTGGAGACCGACTTCTCCTTCGAGATCCCCAATCTTGCCCGCTTCCGCGTCAACGTCTACAACCAGAACCGGGGCGCGGCTGCCGTCTTTCGTACCATTCCCTCCACCGTGCTGACCCTGGAGGAGCTGAACGCGCCGCAGGTGTTCCGGGACATCTCCGACAACCCCCGCGGGCTGGTGCTCGTCACGGGGCCGACCGGTTCGGGGAAGTCCACCACGCTGGCGGCGATGCTCAACTACAAGAACGAGAACTACCACGAGCACATCCTCACCATCGAGGACCCCATCGAGTTCGTTCACGACTCCAGGAAGTCGCTAGTGAACCAGCGCGAAGTGCACCGGGATACCCTCGGGTTCTCCGAAGCGCTGCGCTCGGCGCTGCGTGAAGACCCGGACGTGGTGCTCGTGGGCGAGCTGCGCGACCTGGAGACCATCCGACTTGCGCTGACTGCGGCCGAGACCGGCCATCTGGTCTTTGGCACGCTGCACACCAGCTCCGCCGCCAAGACCATCGACCGCATCATCGACGTATTCCCCGCCGCGGAGAAATCCATGGTGCGCTCCATGCTTTCGGAATCCCTGCGCGCGGTGATTTCGCAGTCGCTGCTGAAGAAGACCGGCGGCGGGCGGGTGGCGGCCCACGAGATCATGATCGGCACCGCCGCCATCCGCAACCTCATCCGCGAGGACAAGGTCGCGCAGATGTACTCATCCATCCAGACCGGGCAGGCCCAGGGCATGCAGACGCTGGATCAGTGCCTCCAGCAGCTCCTTAAGCAGGGGCTGATCAGCAAGCAGGACGCCCGCAACAAGGCCGCCAACAAGGACCTGTTCGCCTAGGCCCAGGGAGATCGCAATGGACTTCAACGCCCTGCTCGAGTTCATGGTCAACAAGAAGGCCTC
>SLBZ01000090.1 GCA_007126095.1 Aquisalimonas sp. | reverse complement strand
CGCCGGCTCTCGCTCCATGGAGACCGGGCTGCAGGCCATGCGCCTGGGCAGCGTGATCTACTTCATTCCGTTCCTGTTCGTTCTCAACCCGGCGCTGATTCTCCAGGGCAGCCCCCAGGAGATCGTGCTGGTGCTGGCCCAGGCGCTGTTCGGCGTGCTGGTGATCGCCGGCGCCATGCAGGGTTACCTGCTGTTCGTGGGCGACCTGTGTCGCAACGCTGCCCTGCAGTGGCCCATTCGGGGCATGTTAATCGTTGGCGGCATGGCCATCGCCGTGCCCGGCGGCGGCCCGGTGCCGTTGACCAACCTGGAGCTGTCGCTGGTCAGTGCCGTGATGCTGGTGCCGGCAGTGGGCATGGCGTTGTGGACGAACGGCGGCGGGGCTTTGCGGCGGGGAGCGTAGGGGGTAATCCCGCCGGGTGCGGCCTCGATTGGTAGACCTGAAGGTCTACCCTACGCCTGCCACGGGAGCCCTGGCCGTAGCTCCCGTAGGGTGGACCTTCAGGTCCACCATCTCCCCCCACCCGATCACCGGACCCATCCGTAGGGTGGACCTTCAGGTCCACCATCAACCGATCACCCACCCCAGCACCAGGAGCCACCCAGAGGCGAGCACGGCGGCACCGACGGTACCCCCCCATTCCAGCGGTAGCCGACGGTGGTGGCCGGCACGTCGGCGACCCGTGCGGTGTCGTGCGCGGGACGCACTCCTACGGTGCTGTAATCGCGGGCTCGGGTTGATCGCCCACGGCCTTCCGGAACCAGGCGTCCAGCTGGGACGCACACGCCTCCCAGCCGGGCTCGATCATGAACATATGACCGTGCCCCGGGAACTCGAGATACTCGGTGCCGTGATAGTCCGCGATCTCGCGGGCCATCTCCGGCACCGTGGTGCCGTCCTCAGTACCCACGACGGTAAGCAGGGGGCAGGTCACGTGGCTGAGGTCGGCGGCGATCTCGCCCTTGAGCACTTCCACGGCAACCCGGGCGGACTCGGGGGTAAGCCTCTGCCACAGCTCCCGGTGCTGCTCCGGATCGCACTGGTTGAACACCGATTTCGACGCCACCCGGTAACCCGGCTTGATGGGCTTCTTGCGCAGCATGGCTGGAATGGATTTCAGGCCGTGGAGCGCGAACCATAGGTTCATGGGCGGATTGCGGAACTTGACTCCGGCGACCGGGGCGGATGCAGCGAACACGGCAGCCTTCAGCGGCATCTCCTGAGCGAGCACCTGTGCGATGGCGCCGCCCATGGAGTGCCCGACCAGAATCACCTCACCGAGCTCATCGATGACACCGCGCACCTCGTCGACGTAATCCTGCAACGAGATCCGGCCGAGGTCCGGCAGCGTCGGATTCGGACCGTGGCCCCGGAGGTTCACTGCATCGCACTGGTAGCCGCGCTCGGCGAAGTAGCCCATGAACGGGTGCCAGTACCAGGAGCCGCCGCTGGAGCCGTGCACGAACAGGATGCGCGGCCCGTGCTCACCTGCATGGTCGACCGCAAGGCCGTTGATGGTGCGCTGCTGGATGGTCACTGCCATGATTCACCTTCGGTCCGACGTGCTGCCGGGGCCCGCTCGCAGACCCCGGCGTCGCGTTCTCACTGCTGATTGCCGTACCAGAACCACTGGCCGTCGTCCTGGATGAGCATGGCCCCGGAGGGCAAGGACTGGCTGCCGAAATCCGTGCGGATTGCACCCTCGACAACCGCCTTGTCGCCGTCGCGTTCGAAGGCGGTGAGTTCGATTTCGTAACGGCTCAGCGCGGGGACGACCTGGGAGAGCATGGCACGCTGGTCGGAGCGGTCCCGCCCCTCGTCCCGATAGTCAGGGTGGTAATGCTCCATGATCGCGTCCATGTCGCCGGAGAGTACGGCCTCCTCATCACTCCGCACGAAGGCCTGCACGTCGTCGGGCAGCTCTACCGCAGGCTGCTCGTAGTCGCCGGGATCCTCGGTGCCGTCGATTGTGGCGCCGTAGGCAAACCGCACCACATCCGCGTTGAACGCTTCCGCCTCGTCCACGTGGATGAAGTGCGCGGCATCATCATAGAACTTCACCACCGGCGCAGCGCCCTGTTCGGAGAGCGCTTCCCAGGCGGGGCGAACCACATCCCAGCGCATATCCTCATTGCCGGTGGCGGCCGTTGTGGGCAACAACGGATCCCGCTCCCCCAGTGCCAGGAACACGGGGATAGTCAACTCGTCAAGGCGTTTCACCAGGCTGTCGGCATCGTCGCTGAGACTCTCGATACCCATGGTGTAGATATCGCGAACGAAAGCGATGATCCAGGCCTCGTACTCCTCCTGATTGCCGTCGATCATGCCGACCCGGGTTTCGGTGAGGAACTCGGAATCCTGGGTATCACGCAGGAAGAAGCCGACACTGGCCTCGCGTGTCTCGCCGGTATCCGGGTCCCGCTCACGGAAGGAGTAGAAATCACGAATGTCCTGCTCGGTCTTCGCCCACTCCTGCTCCAGGCGCCCGAGGGGCTCCCACACTGCCTGCCAGTGCTCGAAGTCGCGCTTGTACTCGGGATCCATCCACGGCAGCTCGCCGCCCGGCAGAGTCAGGACCCGCGGGTACTCCTCCAGGCCGGCCGGTGCCGCGAGGATCAGACGGTCCACCTGCTCCGGCCAGTCCAGCGCGTAGCCGAGCGCCCACTGAGCCCCCATGGAATGCCCCATGAAGGTGGCCCCCTGGATGCCGAGCCTGTCCGCCAGCAGTTCGTGAATCGCCTCGCGGGTGTCCTGCAGGGTTCGCGTGTACGTATCGGCGTCGAGATTGCCGGGGATGGACTTGCCATAGTGAGGGATGTCGAACGCGATCACCCGCAGCCCACGCTCGAGCGCATCACGCATCATCAGTGAGAAGCTTCCCGCGTCCGCACCCTTGCCATGCACCAGCACCAGCACGGGGGCGTCCTCCCGGGCGGCATCCCCACGGTACTCATCCATGTACGCGATCTCGTAGGCCATGCCCCGGGCGTCGGTGACGGTCTCGTAGTTCACGGAGAACGGGTATATCACCTGATCCCGCCAGAAGCTCTCGGCCGGATCGCCAGGCTCCACACGCGGCGTCTCCATGTCGGAGACATCGAACCGTTCCGACGGCACGGGCGAGGTCTGGCATGCTCCCAGCAGGGCCGCCGCCCCCGCAGTGATCAGCAGCCGCCAGCGGAGTTGTTGGCATAAGTCCTTCATGGGGTGTGCTCCTTCAGTCACGATCCAGCGTCAGGAATTCCAGCAGGGAGGCAGCACATGCCTCCGGTGCCTCAACATTCATGGAATGACCGATCCCGTCGATGAGCTGCAACTCGCAGCCCGGCATGCACTCGGCCATTTCCTCCACATCCGCCAACGGAATCCAGGCATCCTCTCGACCGCGCACGATGCGGCGCGGATGCGTCAGCTCCGCCTGGCGCCTCCGCAACTGCCCGGACCGATACGTCTGATCCAGATGATAGGGGGTGCCAAGCCAGACACCGTCGCTCAGCACGCGGGTACGGCCGAGAAGGTGCTCGAACAGGGTACGCTGATCGGCACTGGTCTCGGCGCGGAATCGCGGCTGCCCACCAGAGCCGAGCGATTCAGGCTCGAACAGGCTGGATACGGCCGTGGCAAGGCCCATGCGGGCCACGTCCATGTCATCGCGCATGACACGGAATCCGTCCAGCTGCGACTGCGCGAACGGGAGCCCCATGGGCCCCACCGGCGAGAGACTGAAAATCCTGCCGAAACGCTCCGGCTCGGCGAGCAGCATATGGGTGGCAATGAGGTCACCCGTGGAATGGGTGAACAGATGGCAGCGACCGATCTCCAGGCGATCGAGCAGGGCCAGCATATCGGCGGCGTGGACCGCCATGCCGTAGTTGGCGTAATCGGGCGCCGGCTCGGGTTTGGGAGAGTCACCGCAGCCGCGCCAGTCGGGAGCGATCAGGCGGACGGAAGACGGCAGCTCGCGGGCGACCAGATCGACCCAATCGCCACAGCCGAGATTGCCATGAATGAAGAGAACCGGTGTAGTGCCGCCTCCCTCCTCACGGTAGTGCAGTGATACCGGTGCCGTCGTCACGGGGGCCACGCTCTGCCTCGCGGTGCTTGTTCTTGTGCCACGCTCTACAATGCAGAAAAGTGAACCACCTGTCACCCCCGGTTTCGCTATGGGACGGGAGCACAGCCGGAAGATGCCCTCGCCGAGGGCGGTACCTCATCCATCAACCGATCACCCACCCCAGCACCAGAAGCCAGCCAGAGGCGAGCACCGCAGTGCCCACGGTAAACCATCCGTTCCAGCGGTAGCCCACAGTGGTGGCCGGCACGTCGGCGACCCGTGCGGTGATGAGCACCGAGGTGGTGAGAGGCGCCATGCCCACGGCCAGCGCCCAGCCGGTCATGACGCTGAGCGCCAGCAGCTCCGGGGCCAGGCCGAACACGGCGGGCTGACTCAGGGAGGTGAGCGCGATGGTGGCGGTAACAATGGGGTTGAGGCCCATCTGCACAAATATCAAAGCCGCAATGGGCGGCACCACCACAATGCCCGCGTCCGATCCGATATTGCCACATGCCCCGATGATAAAAATCACGGGCAAAACAATCTTCCTGGGCACCGAAAAGGCAATGGTGCGCATCACCACCGCCAACAAACCACTGCGCTCGGCAACGGAAACCCCCATGAGCATGACCAAAACCAGACCAAAAGGCGCAAAATGCGCAAAATTGGTCACCATCTCCTCAAGAAACCAACGCAAACCATCGCCGCTCAACAAACTGCGCGCCGCGACCAAATCACCCGTGTCAGGATGCGTCGCCGAAACCTGCCACCACGTCGCCACCGCGCTGACAACCACGACAACAATACAAATCCACACAAAAAGCCAAAAAGGATGCGGCAGCTTGTTGCCCATCCGCTCAATCCAACCCAAAACGCCACCCGACGCCCCGCCCGCATCGGCCGCCGCCT
>SLBZ01000156.1 GCA_007126095.1 Aquisalimonas sp. | reverse complement strand
TGAGCTGAACGGGACATCGGCTTCTCCGCAGGACGTTGGCGTCTTCAGCGACGCTCCCGGGTTGACGGTTTCAGGATGCGGGGCATCCGTCAAGCTTGGTCCAGCCCCCCTGCGCCCGCTTGCTCTGTCGCCACGCCTCGCAGCGAAACTGAACCGTACCGGGTTCCCCCGACGGCCTGTTAGCGAATGAACGGCAGCGTCAGTTATCAAAGAAATTGCCTCAAAAGACCTTCTCTATCCAGATTGGATGGAGACGTCTCAAATGCCAGTAGATCAGCCAATTCTCGCCTCAACCTACGTTGCGAAGCCTCCACTATCGTTGGCACGAGGTAACAGTACTCGCCCAAGTAGGCAGAGACTCCGCTATCTCAGCAATTCGTTGGTAAGCAGTCGACCATGTTCCAAAAACCTGTCGTAAAGTCGCTCGCTGCGCTCGGCGAGCTCCTTGTCTTCATCCCATGAACCTGGTCGATCGAAAGCAGTCCCTATCCGATAACCGTTTCCAACGCCCCTGATGAAGGCGCTAACGGCCTGTGTCGTTGTTCGGTCGTCAAGCACTGAGCCATCGTCAGCGTCTAACTTTGCCACTACGAATCCATCGACAATCTGGTGGTCTAGTGCACTAACCAGCAACTTGTCGATGCCTTTGCCGACATTTGCCGTCAGATCCGGAGCACGCTCATCGAGGAAACTGCTCGTCCCCTCGCGCTCTCGCAGAATGGAGAAGCCACCAGTTATCTGATGCACAAGACGCCACTGCGCAGCCACATCGATGACGTCGGTGGCGGCCACGGCAGCTTCCTCTTCGAAACGAACCTCTGCCGGCAAGCCCCATAGCGTCGCAGGTCCCTCTTCTCCCAGAAGCGCCTCACTCATACTCATAGCACGATCAAAGAGACCAGCAGCCGTTTGCTTGTCATCCGCCTGACCGAAGACATAGAGAATTTCGTAGATCCCCTTGTGGCCGCGTATTAATGCACCGAGATCATCAATCGCCCAAGTCGCACCATCCTCACCAAAGCGATATACGCCGGCGTGCTCGTCCCAGTGTTCTTCAAGCGTTTCCGCGACAACGCGTGCAACCGACAGCAATTCGTCTCGTTCATGACCCATCCAGGCTTCCATAGTGGCTTCGTCAAGCTGACCCATATCGGATTCACCGCCCGGCTTATGCCAACGCACCCAGGCGTACGCTGTCGCATGGAAGGCATCCAGCCCCTGAGCCATCGTCGGGGCGTCCGGCGCCTGCTTGGCCTGCCCGGGCTGATGGAACACGCCGTCGCTGTAACGCTCATCAAGGAGGTGCTGTCCGAGTTGACTCAGGAAAGGGGACGGTTCATGCGTTAACGCCTCGAACAATCCATGGCGCTCGAAGCGTCCGGCGCTGTGATGCATGTGATACAGGTAAGCCGCCTCGGCATGCACGCGCATGTTCGCAGGCTGGTTCGGTTGGTCGATATCCCTGAGTTCACCTTCGTCGAGATGGTTGTCATCCGCGTACTGCAACAGGTCAAGCCAGGCGCGTCCCACGGCGCCCATGGGATCGCCGGCGAGGTCTGGACGATAAGCCTCATGCCCAAGCTCACTTTCGCGCATGAGCCGCCCTTTTACGGTGAGTGCCCCCAGGGCTGCGAAGGTGTCCGCGGCCGCCCCCTCGCCCCCCTCCGAGCCCGGCGCCTCTGCTACCGACGCGGTAACCGCTCCTACTGTGATCAGCAGACCAGTACCGATACCAAAGGCAAGTGCATGCAGACCGTTTACTATCATGCTTTACCACTCCACGAATTCGATAAACGCGAGATTGTCAGCGGTTCATGTGCCCTTAAAGTATGCGTCGCCGTTCGATACATGACCGTTGAGTCGGCTGGGCAGTCTGAACTGAACCGTACCGGGTTCCCCCGAGGTACTCGGCTGTGATTCATCCTCCTTTCCCCGCCTTCGAAGGCCAGCAGCGACCCTGAGCGGTTAACGGAACTCGTCGTTACCAGTGACCACTCAGGGTCCTACATTATGCGCAGTAACCTGCAGATCGGTTTTTCTACTGCACTGCACGCATTAGCGCAGGCCTGCGCCAACTGCTTTTCAGCAGTTTACTCCGCTACAGTTTGCTCGATGATGGCCTCGACCTCATTGCTGGAAAGCTCCATCACCTCCGCAACCTCATCCGGCATCATCGGCAGGAAGGCCGAGACATTCATCCGCGAGATGAAGACATCCCCCTGGCTATCCTGGTAGATGCTCACACGACAGGGCATGAACGCCGAGACCGGACGAAACTCGTCTTCCTCAAGGATGCGGGCGCTGTATTCCCCGCTACAGACGTCGATGATTACCACGGGGTCTAGTGTGAAACCCCGCTCCGACAGGACACCCGACATATAGTTCTTGTTCAGTACGCTCCAGCCCGCTTCTTTCGCCTGCGCCTCGAAGGCCTCGACGGTGTCCGGGAAGGACATCGGGCTGGGCGTTACCTTTGCCATCTCCGGCTGCTCGTCACCGTGGCTGCCAGCCTGGGCAACCCCCGCGAACAGCAAAGCCGCGAACAGCATCGCAAGCATCGGCAGCAATTGGCGCCGTGTAGGAAGTTTAGCCTTCGTGTACGTACTGGTCATTGCAGTTCTCCTGTTCGGACGGGCATGGTCCTCTGCCTGATGGACTTCCCACGGTGTCGGGGGAAGTCCAACAACTAGAATGCTTCAACGGACAACAAACACGGAGACATCAGTGTGCGATGCCAGGAACCCCGCATTTGATGCGAAGACATAGTCACGGAAGCCCGGAACGTGAGAAGCCATCACCACCAGGTCCGCATTGATCTCGTGGATGTAGCGGTCGAGGCACCGGTCAAGTTCAGTCACCGGATCAGCCGTAATGACGGCATGCGAATGGAACTCCACGCCTCGGTCTGCGCTCTGTTTGGAGGCGAACTCAGCAAGCTTTTCCTTGAATTGCTCCGCGCTATGGGAGACTTCGTCCGGCCCCGGCGCAGTGACGCCCACCATATGCAGGGTTGCGCCATAGTGCTGGCCCAGATCCGCGGCTATTGCCAGCGCCTTCTCCAGCCTTTCAGCGTGGACCAGAGCGACAGGAACAACGATCTTTTGGTACACAGTTATGCTCCCCTGAGTGATCGACATCCCTCAGCCTGACAGCTGTCGGTTGGCTAGGCGTTGATTCACGTCAACGTGGTTGAAGGAACTCCGAACCGGCGTGCAGCCCGGGCTGGAACTTCACCTGCTGGGAACCACAGTTCTGACTTTCTTGTTCGGTCTTCTGCTGGCCGTCACAGGTAATGTCGGCGCCCTAGTCATGCTCACGCGGCTGGGTTTGTGCGAATGGCAGGCTTTTCCTCTCAACGGCCTCCCGCCTGCCGTCCGGCTGGTACTGCCCCCCATGCCAGCGGGTTCCTGCCCTATCGGTGGCTGCCCCACCACCTCTTCATCGATCCATTCGCGTTAATCTGGCGCGACTACCTGTCGGTCATGCCGTTGCTCATGTTCCCGGAGCACTTCGTAACGGGGATACTTCAGGGACCACTGCCGATACGTTGGCGGGCGCACAAGAAGGCAAGGCGGGGATGACCCTGTTAGTGGAAAGGGAGCGAGCACCTTGTGTTTCCGGCTGGAACATCGTGGGAGCCGCCACCGCGATCACGCTGCTGACCGTGGGCGTGCGTTTGGGTATTGGCCCGTTTTTCCTGTCCATGGCCGGCGACTTGGCATGAGGCGGAGTCCGTTGGCCGCGCTACCCAAGGTGCCCGGTTCGTCCTGTTGCTGGGCACTTGAACTTGCAGGCAGCGGTTCCCGAGGCTCCCTGGTGAACACCTATCCCCACGGCGGCTTTACGCCCTCGACCTGGTACTCCCGCTGCAACGCCCGTTGCAGGTTGACACAAGCAAACACCAGGATGACAGCCACAGGCAATCCCGCGGTAATTGAGGCCGTTTGCAGGCTGTTGAGGGCTTCCGCACCGCCAACGATCAGCAGGGTCGCGGCCACAGCCCCTTCGGTAATGCCCCAGATCACGCGCTGACGCCGCGGCGAATGCTTACTCCCGCGGGAGATCAGCTTGTCGATCACGTGGGTACCGGAATCGGACGACGTCACGAAATAGGTCGCGATCAACAATGTCGCCGCGATGGAGGTCAGCGTTGTCAGCGGTAGCCTTTCAAGGGTCACATAGAGGGCCAGCGTGGTGTCCTCCGCCACCGCAGACGCAATGCCGCTTCCTTCATAGAAGAGTTCGGCGTGCAGTGCGGTGCCCCCGAACACGGTCATCCATACCAAGACGAAGAGCGTCGGCATCATGAGAACACCGATAATGAACTCGCGAATCGTCCGGCCGCGGGAAATCCGCGCAATGAAGATGCCGACGAATGGCGACCAGGCGATCCACCAGCCCCAGTAGAAAATCGTCCAGTCTTTCTGCCACTGGGATCCGGTGGTGGCGCCGGTGGACAAGCTCAGTTCCACGATCTGCTGGAGATAGGTTCCCGTGGAGTCCAGAAGGAACTGGACGATGAACAATGTCGGCCCCAGGACCAGGACGAAGGTAAGCACCAGCAGTGCCAGCGCCAGGTTGAATACGCTCAGCCACTTCAAACCCCGATCCAGGCCCGAGAGCACCGAGATGACGGCGACGCCGGTGATAGTGGCGATCAGCCCCACCTGAACCCAATGCGAGACCGGCAAACCGATCAACTGGTGCAGCCCGGTGTTCAGCTGCATGGCTCCGAAACCCAGGGAAGTGGCCAGGCCGAACAAGGTTCCGAACACCGCAAGGATGTCAATCACGTGACCGCTTACTCCGTAGATACGGTCACCGAGCAACGGGTAGAAGATTGAGCGTATGGTCAGCGGCAGCCGGTGACGGTAACTGAAGTAGGCAACAGACAGCCCCAGTACGACATATACCGCCCAGGCGTGCAGCCCCCAATGAAAGTACGTGTATACCATCGCCTGGCGGGCGGCGTCGGGCGTCCCGCCTTCACCGGAGGGAGGATTCTGGAAATGCAGTATAGGCTCAGCCACACTCCAGAAAACCAGGCCAATCCCCATACCCGTGCTGAAGAGCATGGAGAACCAGGCCAGCAGACCGAACTTCGGACGGTCTTCAGGCTGCCCCAGACGGATGCGACCGTATCGACTGAACACCAGGTACAGCAGGAACGCGAGAAAGCACGTGACGGCCAGAAGGTAGACCCAGCCGAAGTACTTGGTAATGAACGCATCGAGAGTCCCGAAGACCTTCCCCGCAATCGTTGGGAAGACAACCCCGAACAGCACGAACACCGCCACGATCACGCCGGTTGCCACGAATACGACTGGGTTGACTGTAGCGAACAGGGCGCGTGCCCTGGTGGGATGTCGACCAGTGGTCATCAGGTGGTGTCTCCGTCGGACGCTGGCGCTTCCATAAAACCCATCATCTCTGCGCGGTCGATGACATGCCCCTTGACGGCTCGGTCAAGCGCCCCGCGCGTCGAGCCCGTAGGCAGATCCAACCAGGTATCGAGGGCCAGCAGGATCATTCGGTAGTGATGCCGCCCTTCAGGCGGCGCCGGTCCGAGATACCCCACCTTCCCGAAACTATCGATACCCACACAGCACTCTGCGGGCAGGTGCACGGCATCGAGCGAAGCGGTCTGTGGCGGAATATTCCAGGCATGCCAGTGCGTCACCTCGCCCAAAGGGGAATCCACATCCTTCAGGACAAGCACCAGACTCTGCGCATTCTCCGAAACATCATGAATGCGAAACGGTGGTAGCTCGTTCTCGCCGGGTGCCGAGTAACGTCTGGGGATCGGCCCGCCATCGCTGAACGCCGGACTTGATAGTCGCATGAACACTGAACCCAGTTGGGACTGCCTCGCTACAGCCAATGGCGGCCTCGACAGTCATCAGTCTCTCGTTGGCGAAAGGATGCCCCCTCGGAGAATCCAATTCTCCGGACAGGCTCCCGATGGCACGATTCGTATACCCTCTATTGAGTAGATGTATTGATCCAAATCAATCGTGCCAGTGTCTGAAGACAACAGGAGCACTTCATGCCTTCGCGCACCCAGGCCATCGGACGGATGATGCCATAGACTGGGGGGAGGGAGAGAGGGAGGTCTGGAAGCCTGCGCCTCATGGATACTTGTAGCAACGCGATTGAACTGATCGGTAACACCCCTCTTGTCGAGATGAGTGCGCTCGATACGGGGCCATGTCGGTTGTTCCTGAAGCTGGAGTACATGAACCCCACGGGGTCCATCAAGGACCGTATCGGGCTGTCCATGGTGTAGGCAGCAGAAGCCTCTGGCGCGCTCCCCCCCCCTGGCGGAACCCCGATCGAGGGAACGGCCGGTAACACCGGACTCGCCCTGGCGCTCGTCGCGCAGCATAACCGGACGCTGCTCGGCAAGGGTCGCCGTTTCTCAGCCCGACGCTGCGCGCGCAACTCCTGATGGCGATCGATCGTCGGTAGCCGGTCGCCACACCTAAACCGGCTGGTGTATCTCATCCAGCAACCACTCCCGGAACTGCCCGGCGATCGACCGCTCTTCGCCCGGACCTACGCTGGCGACAAAGTAAGCCTGCTCGCAGTTCAGTGACCGATCACTCACCTGCTCCAGTGTCCCGGCGGCGAGCTCCGCCTGGTGCAGAGCCGGTACACCCAGAAGCACACCCTGACCGGCCAGGGCCGCCTCCTGCGCAAGCAGCCCATTGCCAAACCGCAGCTCCCGCAACGCCTGGGTTTCGGAGCCCTGCTGCCTGAACCACTCCTTCCACCCGCACGCCTCACCGAAGCGATCGAGAGTGCCATCACGCAGTAGCGGCAGCTCGCGCAGTGAATCGACCCCGGTCACGCTGCGCGCCAACGCCGGGGCGCACATTGGTACCAGCTCCAGCCCCATCAGCCGCTCCGGCTCGATGTCGGCATAGTTGCCATAACCAAGCCGCACGGACACGTCGATGCCCGCGCGCTTGAGATCCGCTACGCTGAAAGCGCCGTCACGGGCGCGATCCACGGTCTGCAAGCTCGCCTGCAGCCGCACCTCGGCGTCCGGGCAAATGGCGTAGAAGCGGTGCAGGCGCGGCACGATCCACTTGGTGGCGAACAGCGGCTCTGCGCACACGGTGACGATCAGGCGCTCGTCACCATGGGAGCGAATCTTCTCCACGGCCTGCTCCAAAGCCTGAAAGCCCTGATGCAGGTCCGGCAGCGCCTCGCGCGCCGCCGGCGTCAAGCTGACCCGTCGGTGGTGACGGACGAACAGCTCAACGTCGAGATACTCCTCCAGTGCCTTGATCTGATGGCTGATCGCAGCCGGCGTGACGTGGAGCTCTTTCGCCGCCGCAGCAAAGCTCCTGGTGCGCGCTGCAACCTCGAAATAGGCCAGCGCGGTCAGGGACGGCAGTCGTAGCATGACCAGTACTCGCAATTAGTGACGGACCACCGACACGATCAAGTGGGAGGCCCTCACTATAATCAATGCCCCTCTGAAAGCCACGCCGGGGTCGGCCGGCTGACGCCAGACTCATGGCTGATCAAGCACCGTTGATCGTCACGTCGGCAGTGATCGAATTGCGAATAAAGCAGTTCTTGTGCGCATTGGCGTGGATTTTCTCGATTGCCTCCTCGCCGGGCACCTTATCGCCACTAAACGTAACCTGGGGCGATAGCTCGATTCGCGTGACTTCCCTGCCCTTCTTTTCATTCTGCTCCAGATAGCCTTTCGGGTTGTCTGTGTACGACTCAACCCGATACCCCTGAATCTCGGCGATTGCCAGGAAGAACAGCATGTGGCAACTGGACACTGCGCTCACAAGCATCTGCTCCGGATCGGCACAATTGGGGTCGCCTTTGAACTCGACGGATGCCGATACATCCACATTCTGGCCACCATTCAGCGCAACCCGGTGATTACGCGAGAACGTGTTTTCCTCGCATTCGTGGGGCTGACGCTCCCAATTGATCGCTGCACCATGGACTGACATAACTACGGCTCCCGTTAATTGACGCACGACCAACATTAGGAACTGGGCGAGTCCGCGTAAAACGACGATTACTAAGCAAGCTGCTTAGCCCGGCTAATGTCACAACCACCCGGCGAGACACCGTAGCCGAGGCAGAGCGATTGACAGTGCATAAAGGACAATCGAAGCCGCAAGCCTTACAATCGGGTCCCAGTGTTCAAAAAAAGGAACGACAGCGTGGCCTACGACCTCAATGACCTCTACTTCTTCGTGCAGGTGGTGGATCACGGAGGATTCGCCCCCGCCGGCCGCGCCCTGGGAACACCCAAGTCGCGCCTGAGCCGCCGCGTCGCCCTGCTGGAAGAGCGCCTGGGCATTCGCCTGATCCACCGCACCACGCGCCAGTTCACCGTCACGCCCATCGGCGAGACCTACTATCGCCACTGCAAAGCCATGCTGGTGGAAGCCGAGGCAGCCGAGGAAGCGGTGGAGACCACACGGTCAGAGCCCCGTGGCACCGTCCGCGTGAGCTGCCCGGTGGCGCTGCTGCAGTCTAACGTCGGTGACATGCTCACCGACTTCATGTTGCGGTATCCACTGGTCAACGTAGCGCTGGGCGCCACCAACCGGCGCGTTGACGTGGTCGGGGAAGGCATCGACGTGGCGATTCGTGTGCGTCCGCCCCCGCTGGAGGACAGCGAGCTTATCCTGCGGGTGCTGGCTGATCGGGGCCAATGCCTGCTCGCCAGCCCGGAACTGGTGGAACAACAGGGTGGACAGCCTTCAGCCCCGAACGACCTTGCGGCCTGGCCGACGCTGGGGCTCGGCGCTCCCCAGGAGGACTTCACCTGGAACCTGTTCGGCCCGGAGGACAAGCCCGCATTCGTGCCCCATGCACCGAGACTGGTCACCACCGACATGAGCGCGCTCCGTAAAGCGGCCGTCGCCGGCATCGGCGTGGTGCAACTCCCCCGCATGATGGTTCGGCCCGACCTGGACGCCGGGCGGCTCGTGCCGGTGTTGCCGACCTGGGCGCCGCGCCGCGAGATCGTGCATGCGGTATTCCCGTCGCGGCGGGGCCTGCTCCCGGCCGTCCGGGTATTGATCGATCATCTCGCCGAGGCGTTCAACGCTCTGCACGAGGATTGAGCCGGCTCAGACTACACCGGCCGGATGCCTAATCAGCGGCCACGGGACGCGTTGCCGCCCCGTGGCCTCCCCATTGGTCTAGCTCGACGCCTTGGCGAAGTAGCTGGTCATCAGGTTCCGGTAGTTGGGGATGTGGTTGGAGAACAACTGCCCGAGGCCTTCGATGTCGTTGCGCCAGTCACGATGGAGCTCGCAGGCCATGGCAAACCAACTCATCATCTGTACCCCGGCCTGCTGCATGCGATACCACGCCGCGTCCCGGGTGACTGTGTTGAAGGTGCCGGACGCATCGGTGACGACGAACACCTCATAGCCCTCTTCCCTGGCGCTGAGCGCCGGAAATGCCACGCAGACTTCCGTGACAACGCCGGCAATGATCAGCTGTTTCTTGCCTGTCGCCTTGATCGCCTTGACGAACTCTTCGTTGTCCCAGGCGTTGATGTTGCCCGGCCGGGCAATGTAGGGCGCATTCGGGAACGTTTCCTTCAGCTCCGGCACCAGCGGGCCATTGGGCCCATCTTCGAAGCTCGTTGTCAGGATCGTCGGCAAGCCGAAGTAGTCCCCGCAGGCCGCGGTGGCGAGGACGTTGTTCTTGAACTCCCCCGGAGAGAAGTCCTGCACCAGAGAGATCAGGCCCGACTGGTGGTCGACGAGCAAGAGGGCCGCGTCGTCGCGGTTCAAACGGTTGTACTGAAACGTATCGCTCATGAGGGTCTCCTTAATCGAATCGTTGCCTCGCGTCCGGATAGCGCATGCCTTGCCTGGGACACTTCGTCAGGAAAGCAGGCGCCAACCGTCCTAGAAGCCTAGATCCTGGAACGACGGGCTGTGTAGACACGAATCAGCGACTTACCGTTCCACACATGGAACGACCGTCTACACGCCACGGCCGTGAGAGACACAGCTAAGCGACCCGCTCGAGAAGCTCCGGATCGTCATTCCGAGGGGAGTTAACGCGCGTGCTCACCGGATAGGCGTCCATCAACCCCGCGGGGACCGGCGCCAGAGCGGTGCGGGCATCATGGACAGAGCCGCCGAGCCAGACATCGCACTGCTCGGCGATCACCATGGCCGGCATGCGCTCCTTCGCGTGGATCTGCGCGACCAGGGGATTGGCGGGAACAGTGATGATCGTGCACGACTCCAGCGCCTTACCATCCGGAGCCATCGACACCTCCCACAACCCGCAGAGCCCGAACGGCTCACCGCCGGCGCGCCGGATGAAGTGCGGCAGTTTCCGACCTGCGACCTCCTGCCACTCGTAGTAGCCCAGCGCAGGGATGATGCAGCGCTGGCCGCGCTGCCAGGGGCCACGGTATGTGGCGGCTGTGTCGATCGTCTCGACGCGGGCGTTGATCGTGCTGTAGTTCGTCGGCCGGCCTTTCGCCCAAGTCGGCACCAGCCCCCAGCGCAACATCACCCCTTCCCGCTGCCCATCGGCCAGGCGGATCACGGGCACCTGCTGCGTCGGCGCCACGTTGTACCTCGCCCAGTCATGAGTCCACTGACGAGGAATCACATTGAAGGCCCGCTCAATGACCGCGTCGGTCTTGCTTACGAATCGGCCGCACATACCACGCACCCGCCGAAAAGCCCGATCTTCAGTCTAGCGCAGCCCGTGCGATCCCGTCGGGATCCGGAGATGCGACAGACCAAGACTGGCGCAGCGACGAATGCCGGCGCTCCAGGTGCGAAGTCCATCCTGATAGCGGAAAACGGGGCGGTACAACCACCTCGGAACGGAAAATCTGGCCAAGAGCGCTTCCTTGTCCAGACTACTGCCCCCTTCCCCGAATCCGCATGACCGACACAAGACTTATGCATCGCTGCGCGGCACCCCTCGTGTCCACCAGGTCGCTGACCAGTGCGACCAAAAAAAACCCCCTCGGGTGAGGGGGCAGAAAGGGCGACTTGGCCGTCGCCTGGAGGAGAAGCACATCAATTACAAAACCGGCATCTGCACAACCGGCAGTTTGAAGCTGGCAAAGTTCCCGAATCCGCTTTGGCGCTTCGCGCTTATGCCGCGCGCAACACAATTTGTACAATCCTTGTACACTCAAATGATGTCTCGGTCAACTCCCTAAGCGCCTCACTTTCACCCGACATCTTGGTTTCGACGTCTCACTGACTTCCGCAGATCGCCTGGGCACATGTAAGTCCGCTGTAAGGTCCCGCCTCGTATATGTGACGCGGCACCGGGTGTTCCCTGTCAGGGGTCTTCCCGGTTTTCGTGCAACCGATAAGAGGGCAACGCCATGGATTCAATCAGCGAGCGCCGGATGGGGCTGGTCGCGTGGACGATCCCGATACTGGCCGCAGGGCTGACCGGCTGTTTCGGCGGAAGCAGCAGCGACAGCGGCAGTGACGGCAGCACTGGTAGCGCGGGGGACAGCCTCCCCCACCTCTCCGGGCTTGACAGCGACGCGGACAATCACGATCTGCTCTTCTTCACGTCACCCATCGACAACGCCGAGGGTTTGTACGCGATCGACCCCGACACCCCCTCGGATCCCGCCATTGAGGTGGATACGGAGTTTGAGCAGGCACAGATGGTGAACCATCATCGCAACTTCTTCCCGATTCACGAGGCGTCCTGGGACAACGAGTCTCAGACGCTCTCGGAATTCCGGGTCGATCGGGTACTGTACGGTGACAAGCAATTCGGCAGCTTCGGCATGCGTTCCGTCAGTACGGACACCGGGGCAACCGTCAACCCCACGTCCCGGGAGGTGACGTCCGAAGAGCTCATGCCGCTCGACCTGAATGTTATGTTTCTGTTCAGTCTCGAAGAGGCGGACGAAACCGCCGTGGTCTACAGCACCGACGATGAGTACAAGCGCTTCCTGATGGGCGACGACGACGACACGAGCCCCCTGGAAGTCGACTCCCATCTTGTGCCGGTGGCTCTGGTCTGGGACCCGGAGACCGGCGCGGGCCGGGGCTGGCTCGTGGTGGATACCGCGGACAACAACCGCCTCAAGAAGACCGACATGGACTTCAACACGGGGCCGGGAACAGTTCAGGACCCCAGCGGCAATGACATCGAGGATCTGTACGCCGGCAAAGACGATGATCCCTGGCACTCGGTCTCCGCACTGGGCTCCGTGCTTGCCGACGGCTCTCAGTTCCTCACCCTTCGCTTTGAGGACCCGGACAGCGATGACACGCCGCCGGCCGAACTCTGGCACTACCAACCGCCCACCAACGATGGCGCCGGAACCATGACCCAGGCAGAGAACGGCTCCGGCGAGCCACTCGAGTTCGGGGAGACGATACTGCCCCCCGGAGGAGTCAATCTCCCACCACCGAGCCGGATTACGACTGACGGGGACGCGTTGTACTTTGCACATGCCGAGCCATCCCTGATCGCCGGTGGCGCGGGGACGCTGTACCGCGTCGATGCCGACGGCTGGTCGGAACTGGATACGGAGGAAGATATTGGCGACTTCGTTCTGGCCTCCGCAGGGCGGGTCGCCTGGAGCGCTAATGAGGAGGTCATCAGCGTGGATACGCAAGGTGGTGACCGCCAGATCCTGGACACCACCGATAGCCTTTATGGTCAGGATATCAGTGGCCCGGTGCGGGGTAGCCGGGACGGCTGGATCTTCTACAATCGTGACGAAGGGATGACCGGCGAGACCCATGTCGCTGTTGCCGCGAAGGTGGACGGTTCCAGCCGCATCGACCTCTATGACGCCCAGTGGGTGGGAGCATCCACCAGTGGCCGCGCGCAGGCGGGGAACCAGGTCGATGAACTGGAACTCAGCGAGGTCCTGATGCAACAGGAGACGGACAGCGGCGTGCGCCTGGCCGCCGTTAGCGCCGAAGATCCCGAGGCGGGCAAGGTCATACTGGGTGACCTTCCCTCCGGCGCCCATACGGCCACCATGTTCGGCCTCGCGCCGGGGCCGCACCGTCTCCTGCAGACAGCGTACGGGGAATCGCCCGTCTCGTACGAAGTCATCTACGTGAACACCCAAGAAGAAGGCTCCCTGACCACCGTCAGCGGTCAACCGTCAGAGGAGCAAGACGTTCTGCGCCCGGTGGAAGGCTTCTGACCGGAAACGTCGGCGGTAGTGGTGCGCGCGACGACTGCGCGTGCACCACTACGAGACACTGCCCCCGACCACCTCTGATCCCGGGTCTTTGTGACTTAGTCACAGACCCCTGCAGACACCCTCGAAAATACTAATATGGAGGTATGCAGCCCAATCACCACGATGGGCTGCCGCAGAAGGCTCGGAGGAGCAGACATGACCCACGACTCAGGCAACAACAATCACGACAGCATCAACCCCGGCCGCCGCCGTTTCCTCCAGGCGACCGGCGCCACCACCATACTGGCCGCTGCCGGAACCGTCGCGGGCGGCGCCCTTCTTCGAACGGGCGCAAGCCACGCGCTGGCCTCCAGTGCGCGCATTGTCATCGTCGGCGCCGGCGCCGCGGGCATCTCGGTGGCGTCCCGTCTGGCTCGCGCTCTGGACGGTGCCCGCATTACGCTGGTAGACCCCCGTGAACAGCATTACTACCAGCCCGGACTCACCCTCGTTGCCACAGGCGCCTGGCAACCGGAACGCGTCATCGACCGCAATGAACGCTACATCCCGCGCGGCGTCGAGTGGGTACGCAGCAGCGTTGCGGAGTACGACCCGGAGAACGACCGCGTCGTGACCAGCGACGGCGACACCCTCGACTACGACTACCTGGTCGTTGCAACCGGCCTGCAGCTCAATTTCGCCGACATTGAAGGCATGGATCCCGCCCTGATCGGACAGGACGGCATCGCCTGTGTCTACGACACGCCGGACCACGCCAGCCGCAGCTGGAGCATGATCCGCGAATTCACCGACTCCGGCGGCACTGGGCTCTTCACCCGGGCACCGGGTGCGTTGAAGTGTGCGGGCGCCCCCCTGAAAGTCGCCATGCTCAGTGAACACCGCCTGCAGCGGCAGGGTAACCGGGAATCCGCCGATCTCCAGTACTTCCCACCCGGAGACGGCATGTTCTCGCAACCGGATATCGACGACTTTCTCAAGTCACATTTCCCGGACGACCGGGGCATCAACCTGAACTGGCACCACCAGCTCAAGGCGATCGAGCCCGGGGCCCGACAAGCGGTGTTCAACACCGAAGATGGCGAGCGCACCGTGGACTACGATTTCATCCACGTCGTCCCCCCCATGTCCGCCCCCGACCCGGTCCGCACGAGCGACCTGGCCTGGGCGGACGGCCCCTTCGAGGGCTGGCTCGAGGTCGACCAGTACACCATGCAGCACCGGCGCTACCCCAATGTCTTCGGCGTCGGTGACGTGGTGGGCACGCCCATCGGCAAGACCGCCGCCAGCGTGAAGGCACAGGTGCCCGTGGCCGTGGAGAATCTCCTCGCGGTCATTCAGGACAGCGAGCTCCGCGGGAGCTACAACGGCTACACCTCCTGCCCGCTCATCACCGAGCAGGGCCGGGGCATCCTCGTGGAGTTCGACTACGATCTGGAGATGGTGCCGTCATTCAACTTCATCGATCCGATGGAAGAGCAATGGGTGCCATGGCTCATGAAGGATCGTATGTTGCACGCAGCCTATAACGCCATGCTGCGCGGCCGCATCTGAGCCCTGGTACCAAGGAGGACGAATCATGGCATTTTCCTTAACCGGCATCCTGGCCGTACTGCTGGAGCTCTTCCGCGCCCTGCTTGTGCCGGCGGGTATCCTTCTCCTGGCTGCGCTGGGTGTTGCCGTATACGTATACCTGCGTCGGAGCCAGTTCAATCCCGCCCCGGCGGTGAAGGTTGCCGGAGCGGTGGGGGCTCTGGTGGCCCTGCTGGTGTTCGCAATGGGTCCCGGGTTTTCGAGCGCCAGCCACGCCCAGATTACCAGCATCGTTGATTACGCGGCCCTCATCGGAGCCAGTATTGGCTTCGGCGTAGGGGCGGGCGTGGTGATCTATCCGTTCGTGCAACTGATGTTCCGTCGAACGCCGCCCGCTCAGCGAGCACCATAGACTTGCGGAAGAGCAACCGGGCACGCCTTCCCTATTACGGTGGCGTGCCAGGTTGATTCAAATCAACCCGCGCCCGATTTCTGCTGTTACAGTGCAATCACTGGACTGGTCGCGGACCCTCCCATGCAGCACGCCCCGGCTTCTTCTCCTGAGGTGGTGTTCGCCACACGTGGCCTGACCAAGGTCTACCATAACGGCGAAATGGTCATCCACGCCCTGCGCGGGGTGGATTTGGACCTCCATGCCGGCGAACTCACGGTCATGCTGGGCGCCTCGGGATCGGGCAAGTCCACCCTGCTGAACATCCTCGGCGGGCTGGACAGTGCCACGGACGGCCAGGTGCGCTACGGCAATCAGGACCTGGTACGGGCCAGCGACCGGGTGCTCACCGCCTACCGGCGCGATCATGTGGGCTTCGTGTTCCAGTTCTACAATCTCATCTCGAGCCTCACGGCCCGCGAGAACGTGGCCATCGTCACGGACATCAGCCGCAACCCCATGCGCCCGGAAGATGCCCTGGCCCTGGTGGGTCTGAGCGAGCGGCTGGACCACTTCCCGTCCCAGCTCTCCGGCGGCGAGCAACAGCGCGTGGCGATCGCCCGGGCCATCGCCAAGCGCCCCGCGGTGCTGCTGTGTGACGAGCCCACCGGGGCGCTGGACTCCCGCACCGGCGTGCAGGTGCTGGAAGCCATCGAGCACGTGAACCGGGAGCTTCACACCACCACGGCGGTGATCACCCACAACGTGGTGATCGCCGAAATGGCCGACCGGGTGGTGCGGCTGAGCGACGGACGCGTCAGCGACGTCCACGTGAACGAGCAGCGCAAGGCGCCATCCGAGCTGAGCTGGTAACCGGCGTGCGCACCATCCACCGCAAACTGCTCCGCGATCTGGTCGACCTCAAGGGCCAGGTGGCGGCCATTGCCGTGGTGGTGGCTGCGGGCGTGATGACGCTGATCATCGCCGTGACCACCCTGGACGCCATCAGCCTGACCAAGGACCGCTTCTACCGGGACTATCACTTCGCCGACGTGTTCGTAGACCTCAAGCGGGCACCGGAGGGCCTCGCGGAACGGCTTCGCGACATCCCGGGCGTGGATCACGTGGAGACCCGTGTCAACGCACCGGTGCGGCTGGAAGTGCCTGGCTACGACGATCCGGTGCGCGGCCAACTGCTGTCCCTGCCGGATGGCCGACAACCGGACCTGAACCGGCTCTACCTGCGCGAAGGCAGCCTGCCGGACCCGGGCCGGTCGGACCAGGTAGTGATCAGCGAACCCTTCTCCGAGGCCCATGGCCTGCGACCCGGCGACACCGTGACCGCCATCATTCGCGGGCGCCTGGAGACCATGACGGTCAGCGGCGTGGCCCTGTCGCCGGAGTTCGTCTACCAGATCGGCCCGGCGGACCTGCTGCCGGACTACGAGCGCTTCGCCGTACTGTGGATGAACCGCCGCGCCCTGGCCAACGCTTTCGGCATGGACGGCGCCTTCAACAATGCAGTGCTGACCCTGCAGGCCGGGGCCGACGCAGAACCGGTAATCGACGCCCTGGATACGCTGCTGGCGCGCTACGGCGGCACCGGCGCCTACGACCGGGACGATCAGGTCTCGCACCAGTTCCTGACCATGGAACTGGATCAGCTCCGGGTCATGGCCGTGGTGCTGCCGAC
>SLBZ01000065.1 GCA_007126095.1 Aquisalimonas sp. | reverse complement strand
TCTCCTACGCCTCCGCCGTTGGTGGCGGCCGCGCCGGCATTATCGAGACGTCATTCCGTGAAGAGACGGAAACCGACCTGTTCGGTGAGCAGGTGGTGCTGTGCGGTGGTCTGACCGCGCTGATCCAGGGCGGCTTCGAGACGTTGACGGACGCCGGTTACAGCCCGGAGATGGCGTACTTCGAATGCCTGCACGAGGTGAAGCTGATCGTGGACCTGCTCTACGAGGGCGGCATCGCGAACATGCGCTACTCCATTTCCAATACCGCCGAGTACGGCGATTTCGTCAGCGGCCCGCGGGTGATCAACGATGAATCCCGCAAGGCGATGAAAGAGATTCTGCAGGACATCCAGGACGGGACGTTCGCCCGTGACTTCATCCTGGAGAACCAGGCGAATGCGCCGACCCTCAAGGCGCGCCGCCGTATCGCCCGCGAGCACTCCATCGAGGTGGTGGGCGAGAAGCTGCGGGACATGATGCCCTGGATCCGCCAGAAGCAGCTGGTGGACCGCAGCAAGAACTGAGTGCCATGGCCGGGCCCGGCCCCTGCAACGGGGGTCGGGACCGCGTCGGGTCCGTGGGCCCGACCGCATCTATGTTATTGTCGGAGCCTGCCGACATTGCTTTCTCCAGCTGAGCGGATCAACCCGGCATGGCCGCAGAGCAGCAACCCAAAAGACGGCGGGGCATCTATCTCCTGCCCAACCTGTTCACTACCGCAGGCCTCTTCTTCGGTTTCTTCGCCATCGTCTCCGGCATCAACGGCGAGTTCCACCTGGCGGCCATCGGGATTTTCGTGGCCATGGTCATGGACGGGCTGGATGGCCGCGTTGCGCGTCTGACCAATACCCAGAGTGATTTCGGCGTGCAGTTCGACAGCCTCTCGGACATGGTCTGTTTCGGGCTGGCGCCGGCGCTGATCGTGTACCAGTGGGCACTCGGCGATCTCGCCGGCCTGGGAGAGCTGTGGAGCAAGCTGGGCTGGATCGGTGCGTTTACCTATGCTGCCTGTGCGGCGTTGCGGCTGGCGCGCTTCAACACCCAGGCGGGTGTGGCCGAGAAGCGCTACTTCCAGGGGTTGCCGAGCCCTGCCGCGGCGGCGGGCCTGGCGAGCATGGTCTGGTTCGGTACCGCGCTCGGTTTCGATGGCAGCGCTGCCAAGGTCTTCGCCCTGGTGGTGACCGTCGGCACGGGGCTGTTGATGGTCAGCAACTTCCGCTACTACAGCTTCAAGGAATTCGACTTCCGCTACCGCGTGCCTTTCATCTTTCTGGTGGCGCTGGTGGTGATTATCGCCTTTGCGTCCGTTCACCCGCCGCTGGTGCTCTTCATCGGGTTTCTCGCCTACGCGCTCTCCGGCCCTGGTATGACGTTTGTCCAGCGGCGGCGCCAGCGGGTTGGCTCGCGCCGGGGATCGTAATGGACAGCCGCCGGTTGCAGTTGCTGCAACGCATGGGGGTGGACGTCTGGGTGCGCCGCTCCGGGGGGGCGCACGCCGATAGCGGCGAGGAGCCGGCGGAGAATCCGGTGGCCGGTCCGGTGGAACCGTCGGCGCCCGCGGCCGAGGCTCCGGTCGCGGTGACGGCAACGGCGGATGCCGTGGCAGCGCCGATGCCGTCCGACGCGACCACCTCCACCGGCATCGGTGCCATGGACTGGGATGTGCTTGCGGAATCCGTGGCGGGCTGCACCCGTTGTCCACTGTGTGAAAGCCGGACCCGTACCGTCTTCGGTGTCGGCCGCCGCGACGCGGACATCCTCGTGGTGGGGGAGGCCCCCGGGGCGGAGGAAGACCGTCAGGGCGAGCCCTTCGTGGGACGTGCCGGGCAGTTGCTGGACAACATGCTGCGGGCGCTCGGCTACGGCCGTGATCGCGTTTTCATTGCCAACATGCTCAAGTGTCGCCCGCCGAGGAACCGTGATCCGGATCCGCAGGAGGTGGAAGCGTGCCGGCCCTATCTGGCGCGCCAGATCGAGCTGGTCCAGCCGGCGGTCATTCTGGCCGTCGGTCGCATTGCCGCCCAGAACCTGCTTGGTGACGAACGTCCCCTGCGTATGCTCCGTCGCCAGGTGCATACGCTGCAGACCCACGCCATCCCGGTGGTGGTGAGTTATCATCCGGCGTATCTGCTGCGTTCACCGGCCGACAAGGCCAAGGCGTGGGAAGACCTTAAGCGGCTGCGTGAGCTGGTTCACGCGCGATCAGGTGGAGGGGGGACGGAATGAATGCGGTGGTCACCGCGGAATCCCCGGAGATGCGCCGGATGCGCGAGCACGACCTTCCGGAGGTGCTGGCCATCGAACGCAATGCCTACGATTTTCCCTGGACGGCGGCTGTTTTCCGCGACTGCATGCGGGTGGGTTACGGTTGCTGGGTGCTGTTGGATGACGGGCGCGTGTCGGGGTACCTGGTGATGTCGGTCGTGGCCGGCGAGGGGCACGTGTTGAATCTCTGCGTCGATCCGGCCCGTCACGGTCAGGGGTTCGGCCGTACCCTGCTTGAGTCCGGCATCGAACATGCCCGGCGGCTGGGGGCGGAAACGGTGTTCCTGGAAGTGCGCCCGTCCAATCGCCGGGCGGTGAACCTGTATCATCGCAACGGCTTCTGCGAGGTCGGCGTGCGGCCGCAGTACTACCCGGTTGCCGGTGGGCGCCGGGAGGATGCACTCATTCTGGCGCGGGACCTCGGCAGCGTTCTGCCGACGCGCCGGGGCGGTGCTCACGGGAGCCATGACGCATGAGGGAGTTGGAATGAGTGATCACGGTGGTGATCAGCGCAAGCCGACGTTCTGGCAGGTGATCCAGAGCGTGCTGGCGGGTGCGCTGGGCGTGCAGACCAATGAAGCGCGCAAGCGGGATTTCAACAGCGGCAGTGCGATGCCCTATATCGTCGGTGGCGTCATCTTCACCGTGCTGCTGATCGTGGTGCTCGTGGTTGTGGTCAACGTGGTGCTGAGCAACGCCGGTGTCTGACGAGGCGACGTAGGTGAGCCCGGGCAGTGACGCGCTGATGCGCCACCACCCGGGTTGGTGCGGTCACTACAGGCGCTCGATGCGCGCGTACTGGTCATCAAGCTGCTGCAGAGTGGCGCGCCGTTCGTCCTGACGCCGCCGCTCCTGTTCCACCACGCTGGCCGGTGCCTTTTCCACGAAGCTGCTGTTGGCCAGTTTCTGCTCGGTTTTCTCCAGCTCCTTGCGCACCTTGGCCCGCTCCTTGTCCAGCCGGGCCAGCTCCGCGTCCTTGTCGATCAGCCCTTTCATGGGCACAAGAATCTGCATGTCCCCCACCAGGGCAATGGCGGCTTCCGGAGGCTCGTCGTCGTTGTCCAGCCACTGGACCTGCTCCAGCCGGGCCAGGCGGCTGACGAACACGCCGTACTCATCCAGCCGGCGCCGATCCTCCGCGCCGCCCTTGTTCAGCAGCACCGGCAGGGCTTTGTTGGGGGAGATATCCATCTCGCCGCGGATGCGGCGAACGCCGAGGATGAAGGCCTGGACCCAGTCCACGTCCGCCTCGGCGGATGCGTCCTGCAGTGTCTCGTCCGCCACCGGGAACGGCTCTCGCATGATCGTGGGACCGGTCTTGCCCGACAGCGGGGCCACGCGTTGCCAGATCTCCTCGGTGACGAACGGGATCATGGGATGGGCGAGGCGTAGTACGGTCTCCAGCACGCGTACCAGGGTCTGCCGGGTGCCGCGCCGCAGCGCGGCGTCTTCCGATGTCTGCAGGACCGGCTTGGACAGCTCCAGGTACCAGTCGCAGTACTCGTTCCAGATAAACTCGTACAGCGCCTGGGATGCCAGGTCGAGCCGGTAGGCATCGATGTTGCGGTTCACCTCGTCGATGGTGCGCTCCAGCCTTGAGCGGATCCAACGGTCGGCCACGGTGTAGTGCACCTCGGCAGCGGGGTCGGCGCCGCAGTCTTCGCCCTCGGTGCTCATGAGCACGTAGCGGGCGGCGTTCCAGAGCTTGTTGCAGAAGTTCCGGTAGCCGTCGGCGCGGCCCATGTCGAACACCACGTCCCGGCCGGTGGTGGCCTGGGCGCAGAACGTGAAGCGCAGGGCGTCGGTGCCGTGGGAGGCGATGCCTTCGGGGAAGGCCCTGCGGGTGGCCTTCTCGATCTTCCTGGCGAGCTGCGGCTGCATCATGCCGGAGGTCCGCTTTTCCACCAGGGATTCCAGGTCGATGCCGTCGATGATGTCGATGGGGTCCAGCACATTGCCCTTGGACTTGGACATCTTCTGGCCCTCGGAATCACGCACCAGGCCGTGGATGTACACCTCGTGGAAGGGCACGTCGTCCATGAACTTCATGCCCATCATGATCATGCGGGCAACCCAGAAGAAGATGATGTCGAAGCCGGTGACCAGCACGCTGGTGGGGTAGAACGTGCGCAGTGCGTCGCTGTCCTCCGGCCAGCCCAGGGTGGAGAAGGGCCACAGCGCCGATGAGAACCAGGTGTCGAGCACGTCCTCGTCCTGTTTCAGGCTGACATCACGGCCGTGATGGGCGCGCGCCTTCTCCTGAGCGGCTGCCTCGTCGCGGGCGACGAAGATGTTCCCCTGCTCGTCGTACCAGGCCGGAATGCGGTGGCCCCACCAGATCTGGCGGGAGATACACCAGTCCTCAATGCGCCGCATCCACTCGAAATAGGTGTTCTTCCAGTTGTCGGGCACGAAGCGGATGCGGCCGTCTTCCACCGCTTCGATGGCCGGCTTTGCCAGGGGCTCTGCGCGGACGAACCACTGATCGGTGAGAAAGGGCTCGATCACCGCCCCGGTGCGGTCCCCGCGGGGCACCATGAGCTTGTGCTTCTCGGTGGCGGCCATCAGGCCCGCCGCGTCCAGGTCGGCGACGATGCGCTCGCGTGCAGCGTAGCGGTCCAGCCCCTGATACGCCGCCGGCGCGTTGTCGTTGATGTGCGCATCTTCCGTGAGGATGTTGATCTGTTCCAGATCGTGGCGCTGACCCACGGCGTAGTCGTTGAAGTCGTGGGCCGGCGTGATCTTGACGCACCCGGAGCCGAATTCCGGGTCCACGTAGTCGTCGGCGATCACCGGAATCCGGCGTTCCGTCAGGGGTAGATCGACGGTCTGTCCGATCAGATGCTGGAAGCGCGAGTCGTCCGGGTGAACCGCCACGGCGGTGTCACCCAGCATGGTCTCCGGCCGGGTGGTGGCCACGGTTACATGGCCACTGCCGTCGCTGAGCGGATAGCGCATGTGCCAGATGTGGCCGTCTTCTTCCTCGGACTCCACCTCCAGGTCGGACACGGCGGTGAGCAGGACGGGGTCCCAGTTCACCAGGCGCTTGCCCCGATAGATAAGGTCGTCCTCGAACAGGCGGACGAACACTTCGCGCACGGCGTTGGAGAGGCCGTCATCCATGGTGAAGCGCTCGCGCGACCAGTCCACGGACGCCCCCATCCGCCGCAGCTGCTGGGTGATGGTGCCACCGGATTCCTGCTTCCACTGCCAGATGCGGTCGACGAACGCCTCACGCCCAAGGTCGTGGCGGCTCTGGCCCTCCGCGTTGAGTTGCCGTTCCACCACCATCTGCGTGGCGATGCCGGCGTGGTCGGTGCCGGGCTGCCACAGCGTGTTGCGGCCGTGCATGCGGTGGTAGCGCGTCAGGACGTCCATGATGGTGTCCTGAAACGCGTGACCCATGTGCAGCGTGCCGGTGACGTTGGGTGGCGGAATCATGATCGAGTAAGGCGTGCCTGTGCCGCCGGGGGCGAAGTGATTCTCGCTCTCCCACTTGGCGTACCAGTGCTGCTCGATCCGGTGCGGGTCGTACGTCTTGTCCATGCCTTGCCTTGTCAGTCTGTTGGTCGTATCAGGGGTGTCTGGGTTATCGCTGCTCGTCGGTGCTGTGGGTGGCTGACTCGACATCGTCGCGCCGGTCGAAGCCCAGGCTGTTGCGCAGGGTGGCGGTGCCTGCACGCAGCGCCCGTTTGCGGATCACGGGCAGGATGCGCTCGGCGCGGTGCTGGAGATCCATGGAGATGGACTCCGGCCATACGGCCGCAAGGCTGTCCCGGGGCACGGGCCGGGTCGGCAGCCACAGCCCCAGGCGGCGAAGCCGCTCGCCGGGGATGACGGCGTTGTGCAGCACGGGAATGCGCTGGCGTCTGCTCATGAGTGCCCCACCTTGCGGTGTTCCGGTTCAATGCCCTGCTCGCGGTACCAGCGAAAGCGCTGCCGCGCGCTTTGGCGCACGTCCGGGTCGTTATCGCCGATCTCCACGATCCGCTGGAATACACCCGGTGTCGCCACCGGGCTGTTCGCCAGATTGACCAGCAGGTCGCCCTCGCCGCGGGAGGGGGCGTCGTCCGTGCCGATGAGCACGGGTTCGTCCGGAGCGCCAGGGCCGTCGATGGCGTGGGGGATGAAGCTGCGATCCCGGAACGTCCACAGCAGTTCGTCCAGTGTCTTTGCGGTGCTGTCGTCCGCGACCCGCAGGAAAACGCGGTGCCCCCGCTCGCGGGCCTTGTCGGTCAAACGGCAGGCGTAGACCAAGCGTGCGCGCGCGTCGTCGGAATCCAGAATATGGAAGTCCACCTGCACCACGGCCTAGCGCTTCACACGATCGATGAGCCACTGGCTGAGCAGCGGCACGGGACGCCCTGTGGCGCCCTTGTGTTCACCGGATTTCCATGCCGTGCCGGCGATATCCAGATGCGCCCAACGGTATTTTCGCGCATAACGGCTCAAAAAACACCCGGCGGTAATGGTGCCGGCGGGCTGGCCGCCGATGTTGGCCATGTCGGCGAAGTTGCTCTTGAGCTGCTCCTGGTACTCGTCGCCCAGCGGCAGCTCCCAGGCGCGGTCGCCGGCGCTCTTGCCCGCCCCGAGGAGTTCGTTGACCAGCCCGCCGTTGTTGCCCATCAGGCCGTGGGTATGGTGGCCCAGGGCGACAATGGCGGCGCCGGTCAGTGTGGCGATGTCCACCACCGCTGCGGGGTGGAAGCGCTCGGCGTAGGTGAGGGCGTCGCACAGCGCCAGCCGGCCTTCGGCGTCGGTGTTGAGGATCTCTATGGTCTGTCCCGACATGCTGGTGACGATGTCACCGGGCTTGATGGCGCGGCCGTCGGGCATGTTCTCCGCCGCCGCGACGATCCCCACGACGTTGATGGGCAGCCCCAGTTCCGCGACCGTCTGCATGGTGCCGAACACGCTTGCGGCCCCGCACATGTCGAACTTCATCTCGTCCATGGCGGCGGACGGCTTCAGCGAGATGCCGCCGGTGTCGAACGTGATGCCCTTGCCGACCAGTGTGTACGGGGCGCTGTCCTCGTCCGCACCGCGATAGCGGAAGACGATCAGGCGCGCTTCTTCCTGGCTGCCGCGGGAGACGGCGAGCAGGGCACCCATGCCCAGATCGTCCATGGCGTTTTCGTCCAGCAGCTCCACTTCCAGCCGTGTATGCCGTGCGGCGAGGTCCATGGCCTGTTCGCCGAGGTGCCGGGGGGTGCAGTAGTTGCCGGGCAGGTTGCCAAGGTCACGGGCGAAGTTCATCCCGCGGCCGATCGCGGCTCCCTCAAGGGCGGCCTGTTCGCCGTCCGCGAGCTCCCGGCGGCTGGGAACGCTGAACGTCATGCGCCGCAGGTTCAGCCGGGCGGGTGGGTGTTTGTCCGTCTTCAGGCGGTCGAAGCGGTACCGCAGCGTCTCGATGGTGCGTGTGGCGGTGCGGATGCGCCAGAAGATGTTCCGGCCCTTGACGTTGATCTCCGGGAGGTAGCAGGTGGCCTCCACAGCGCCGGAGTTGCGCAGTGCCTCCACCGTGGTTTCGATGGCCTTGATGTAGGCGCGGTCGTCGCAATCCCGCTCCCGGCCCAGGCCGACCAGCAGCACCCGGTCGCAGACCAGTTCGGAGATGCGGTGGAGCATGAGTGCCTGGCCGGCGCGCCCGTCCATGTCGCCGCGCCGGACCAGCTGCGAGAGATAGCCGTCGCAGGCCTGATCGAGCTGCGCCGCGGCGCTGGAGAGGCGCCGGTTCTCGAAAACACCCACGACCACACAGGCTGAACGCTGCTTTTCCGGATTACCGCTCTTGACGGTGTAGTCCATGTGCAACTCCTCGGCCGACGCCTTGTCCGTGAACAAACCGCGATGTACTCGGGAAACGCGCGCCCCCGGGCCCCGGACTGGTATGCTCGGGAGCCATTCGTTAACGTGCGCGCCGGGCAGTCTAACGCAGATTTTCCCGAGAATCCCGGGTGCCGCCATTGCAGAGGAGAGGGTCCGGCTTGGGGCTTTCCATCGTCAGTCGCTACCTGATCAGGGAGATCGCACAGGCCTGGCTGGCGGTCACGCTGGTGCTGACGGCCGTGCTGTTCACGAACCGGCTGGTGCGGTATCTGGGTGATGCCGCCAGTGGCAGCCTTCCCGGCGACATGGTGCTCCAGCTCATGGGCTACAAGGCCCTGAGCTACCTGGCCCTGGCCATACCCGGCGCCTTCTTCCTCGGTATCATCCTGGCGCTGGGCCGGTTGTACCGCGACAGCGAAATGGCGGCTCTCGGCGCTTGCGGGATTGGTCCCCGGGAGCTCTACAAGGCGCTGATCATGCTGGCCGCCCCCCTGGCCCTGTTGATTGCCTGGCTGGCGCTGGAGGTGGGCCCCTGGGCGGCGCGTGAGGGGCGCGAAGCCGAGCAGCTTGCCAGTGAGGCCGTGGAGATCCAGGCCATTCGCCCCGGCCGCTTCATCCAGTCCGGGCAGGCCGACGGCATGTTCTACATCGAGCGCTTCTCGGAGGACGGCGAGCGCATGCGCAACGTCTTCCTGCAGACCCGCCAGGGCGGGGAGCAGATCCTGCTGGCCGCCAACGAGGGCTACGTGGAGGCGGACCCGGATACCGGCGACCAGTATCTGGTGCTGCTGGACGGGCGCCGCTACGACGGCGACCCCGGGGGCGGACGCTGGCGCGAGTACGAGTACAAGGTCCACGGCGTGCGGATCGCCGAGGGCGAGCCGTCGGATGTGCGCGTGCGCCGTGACGGCATGCCCACCGGCGACCTGTTGGCCTCCGACGACCTGCGCGATATCTCCGAGTTCCAGTGGCGTGTCTCCATGCCGATCATGGTGGTCACGCTCGGGCTCCTGGCCATCCCGCTCAGCCGGAGCTCGCCGCGGGACGGGCGGTACGGCCGCCTGTTGCTGGCGGTACTCGTATACGCCGTGTACTCCAACGGCCTTACGATCAGCCAGGGCTGGCTGGAGGATGGCACGGTGCCACCCTGGATCGGATTGTGGCCCGTGCACATTCTGGTGGCGGTGATCGCCGTCATCTGGCTGTCGCGACAATACGGCCTGCTGCGACCTCGGCGCCGGCAGGACACCAGCGGACAGGTGGCAACGTGAGAATCCTCGACCGCTACATCGCGAAGGCGGTGATCGGTGGCAGCCTGACGGTGCTGATGATCATCGTGTCCATGGAGCTGATCTTCTCCTTCGTGGAGGAGAGCGGTGACATCGATGACGAGTACACGGCGTTCCAGGCGCTGCTGCACGTGGGGCTGACCGGCCCGCAGCGGGCCTACGAGGCGTTCCCCATTGCCACGTTGATCGGCAGCCTCATGGCGCTGGGCGGCATGGCGGCCCGCTCCGAGCTGGTGGTCATGCGTGCCGCCGGCATGTCGGTGCTCAATATCGGGCGGTCGGTGATGGTTGCGGGGTTGTTGCTGGCGGCCTTGGCGGCGGCCATCGGCGAGTGGGTGGCGCCACCGGCCGAGCGCGCTTCACAGGACGTGGAGGCGCAGGCGCGCGGTGGTGACGTGTCCATGCTCAGCCGTGACGGCTTCTGGGCGCGCGACGGGCGGCGTTTCATTCGCGTGGGCGCGGCGCCGAACGCCCACTTGCTGGAGGACGTGCAGATCTACGCCTTCGACGAGAGCAGGGCGCTGGACCACGTGATCACCGCCAGCCGCGCTGAGTTCCAGGGCGACGGCTGGCTGCTGCACGGCGTAGCGCAGAGCCGGTTCGGTGGTAACGGTGTTGCCGTAGAGCGTGACGACACCTACCTGTGGGAGGCAGGTCTGCACCCGGAGGTCCTCGATGTGGTGGTGGTCGACCCCCAGACGCTCTCCATGGCCGAGTTGTGGACCTACATCGGCTATCTGCAGCGCAACGATCTGGAGAGCGAGCAGTACGAGCTGGCCCTGTGGCTGAAGATCGGCACCCCGTTGGCCACCCTGACCATGCTGCTGCTGACTATTCCGCTGGCATTCGGGGCGCTGCGCTCCACCGGTGCCGGGCAGCGGATCTTCGTGGGCGTGATGATTGGTATCGCGTTTTATCTGTCGAACCGGCTGCTCAACCATCTGGGGCTTGTGTACGGCATACCGCCCATGATCAGCGCACTCCTGCCGACGCTGGTCTGCCTCGCGGTCGCCATCTACTTCACGTCACGCATCCGCTAGGGGATGCGTGACGCGGCTCTTCAGCGCGAGTCTGCCAACTCGTGGATCAGCTGCGTACCGGCGAGCAGGTCGTGCCAGGCCGGTCTGCGCCGGCCCCCCAGGCTCCACAGGAAGACGCCCAGCAACGGGAGCCACACGATTGCGGCGAGCCCGGCCGTGAAGCTCCAGAGATAGATCAGGAACAGGGGCAGCCATGCCATCACTGCGGCGCCATAGCGAAGCGCCGCGTCGCGCAGGGTCACAGGGCGCCCGTCTGCTCGTAGCACCCGGAGCCGCCACGAGCGCATGCCCAGGGTCTGGCCGCCGCGGGTCCAGCAGATGGCGAAAAAGCCGAATACAACCAGCAGCAGATAGGCTTGATACAGCACCGTCTGCGGGCCCAGCCCGTCCAGCGCCTCGCCGCCCGTAATGGGTAACAGCAGCGCGGTTGCGGCCATGATGATGGCCAGCACCAGCATCGAGTCGTAGGTGAGCGACGCGAGTCGCCGCAGCAGGCTCGGCGCGGTTGCGGAGGCTGTCATAAGGTTTCGCGTCAGGCTGCTTCGGGCAGGGGTGAAAAATGGCGCTCCCACGGGGACTTGAACCCCGGTTTCCGCCGTGAGAGGGCGGCGTCCTGGACCGCTAGACGATGGGAGCGCGGCTGTTGTCGCAGGCGGCGTGGCAGTGCGTGTCTGCATCGCGCCAGCGAGGGTGGTATTATACGCGCTCACTTCAACGGCTCAAGCTTGGACTCCGTGACAGAACAGGAACTCGAACAATTGCGGGCGCAGGTGCGTGTGATACCGCGCTCGGAGCATCAGATCTCACGCAGCCAGATCAGCGACCACGCGCTCAAGGTGCTCTACCGGCTCAAGAATGCCGGATTCGAGGCATACATGGTGGGTGGCGGGGTCCGGGACCTCTCTCTGGGGCGGGAGCCGAAAGACTTCGATGTGGCAACCGATGCGAAGCCGGAAGAGGTCAAGGATCTGTTCCGTAACTGCCGCCTCATCGGGCGCCGCTTCCGGCTCGCGCATGTGTTCTTCGGGCGGGACATCATCGAGGTGGCCACCTTCCGCGCCCTCCATGATCCGGAGAATGGCGACGGTGACGTGGCCGTGGAGGATGGCCTGATCCTCCGCGACAATGTCTACGGCACCGTCGAGGAAGACGCCCTGCGCCGGGACTTCACCATCAACTCCCTCTACTACAACATTGCCGATTTCTCGGTGGTGGATTTCGCCAACGGCATGGATGACCTGGAGGCCGGACGCCTACGGCTCATCGGCGACCCGGACGCGCGCTACCGGGAAGATCCGGTGCGCATGCTGCGCGCCGCGCGTTTCGCCGCCAAGCTCGGCTTCCAGATCAGCCCGGAGACCGGCGACTCCATCCCGGAGATGGCGCCGCTGCTGGCCAACATCCCCCAGGCGCGGCTGTTCGACGAGATCATGAAGCTGCTCATGGGCGGTGTCGGTGCCCACACCTTCAGTGTGCTGCGCCGTTACGGGCTGTTCGAGCAGTTGTTTCCGCAGACCGAGGCCGCCCTCGCCGGGCCGTCGGGCGAGGTGTGGGATCTGTTCATTCTGCGGGCGCTGGGAAATACCGATCGGCGGGTGAACGAGGATAAGCCGGTGACCCCGGCCTTCCTGTTCGCGGCACTCCTCTGGCCGAGCATCAGTGAGCGCGCGCAGGTGTTGGAAGCCGAGGACATGCACCCCACCCAGGCATTGCAGGAAGCCATCGGCGAGGTGATTGCAGCGCAGCTCGAGCGCGTGGCCATCCCCAAGCGGTTCAGCGTGCCCATGCGCGAGATCATGCTGCTGCAGCCGCGTCTGGCGCGCTTTCGGGGCAAGCGTGCATCCCGGCTGCTGAGCCACCCCCGGTTCCGGGCCGCCTACGATTTTCTCCTCATTCGCGCCGCCGCCGGCGACGCGCCGCAGGAACTCGCGGACTGGTGGACGCAGGCCCAGGAGGCGCCGGGCCAGCAACCTCCCGCCCAGGAGCCGGCCAGCGAGGGCAAGCCGCGTCGCCGCAGGCGTCGCCGGCGCCGTCGCGGCGGGGATGCGCCGGCGCCATCGGAATGAGCGCGGCGACCGTCACGGCGTGTATCGGGCTGGGCAGTAATCTCGACGACCCGTTGCTCCAGGTTAAGCGCGCCGTTGATGCCCTGGCCGCCCATGAGGCCATCCGGGTCACGGCGTGTTCATCGCTGTATGCCTCGGCGCCCATGGGGCCGCAGGACCAGCCGGATTACATCAATGCGGTAGCGGTCGTGGAAACGCCGCTGCCGGCGCTGTCATTGCTGGATGCGCTGCAGGCCCAGGAGGCGGCCCAGGCGCGCCGTCGTGGCCGTCGGTGGGGCCCACGGACCCTGGATCTCGACCTGCTGCTCTACGGTGACGACACGATCCGCACGGCACGGCTGCAGGTGCCGCACCCCGGTCTGCACCTGCGCGCCTTTGTGCTGTATCCTCTCGCCGAACTGGATCCCGGACGCCGCGTGCCGGGTCTGGGGCGAGTGCAGGAGCTGCTGGCGGCGTGTTCCGATGATGGGGTCCGCCGCCTGTGCGATCACGAGAATGAGTGGAACGGCGCCTCATGAGCGAGCGCAATTATCCCGGCTATCTAGTGGTTGAGGGGCCGATCGGGGTTGGCAAGACCAGTCTCGCCCGGCGCCTGGCCGCGAGTTTCGGCAGCGAGCTACTGCTTGAGGGGGCGGACGACAACCCCTTTCTGGAGCGCTTCTACGCGAATCCCCGTGATGCGGCGTTCCCGACGCAGATGCATTTTCTCATGCAGCGCGCCGAGCAGCTGCGCGGCCTGCGCCAGGCGGACCTGTTCGAGACGACGCGCATCGCCGATTTCCTGTTCCAGAAAGACCGCCTGTTCGCCCAACTCACCCTCAATGCCGACGAATTCGACCTCTACCGCCGCGTCTACGACCATCTGGCGCCGGATGTCCACCCGCCGGAACTGGTGATCTACCTGCAGGCACCGGTGAGCATTCTCATGGAGCGGATTCGCAAACGGGGCATCGCCCACGAGCAGCAGATCGACGCGGAGTACCTCCAGCGATTGAGCGATGCCTACGTGGAGTTCTTTCATCACTACGAGCAGGCGCCGCTGCTGATCGTCAACGCGGCCGAGATCGACCTGGTCAACAGCGATGCCGACTATGGCCAGCTGTTGGAGCGGTTGCAGACCGTGCGCAGCGGCCGCCATTTCTTCAATCCGGCACCCATTGGCTGAAGCCGTCCGGATACCGTCCCTGTGTGTTAGCGTCTGGAGTGCTTATGTACGCCGGTGAAACCCGTAAACGCCCTGTCACGGTGGCCTCGCTGGCCAGGATGAAGGCCGCCGGCGAACCCATCGCCTGCCTGACCGCCTACGATTACTCCTTCGCGGCGCTCACGGATGCCGCGGGCATGGATGTCATCCTAGTTGGCGACTCCCTGGGCATGACCATGCAGGGGCGGGAGACCACCCTGCCCGTGACCATGGAAGACATCATCTACCACGCCCGCTGTGTCGCCGCGGCGCGGCCACGTGCGCTGCTCATGGTGGACATGCCGTTCATGAGCCACTCCACGGTCGACGACGCTCTGCGCAATGGCGCCCGGCTGATGAAGGAGGGCAACGCCCAGATCATCAAGCTGGAGGGTGGCCGCGAGCAGACCGAGGCCGTCAGTCGACTCACAGGCGCCGGTGTACCGGTGTGTGCCCATCTCGGCTTGCAGCCGCAGTCGGTCCACAAGCTGGGCGGCTACAGGGTCCAGGGCCGGGAGGCGAGTGATGCCGACGCCATGGTCGCGGATGCCCGGGCGCTGGCCGATGCCGGGGCCGATGCCATCCTGCTGGAGTGTGTCCCCGCGGCGCTGGCTGCGCGCGTGACCCGCGAGGTCGACGTGCCCGTAATCGGGATCGGCGCGGGCGCCGACACCGACGGCCAGATCCTGGTGCTGCAGGACATCCTCGGCATCACGCCGGGCAAGACGCCGAAGTTCTCCCACAACTTCATGGCCGAGGCGGACACCATCCAGGGTGCGGTGGAAGCCTACGTGCAGGCGGTCCGCGATGGCCGCTTCCCGTCGGCTGAACACAGCTTCTGAGTCGCTCATGGATACGTTTCATCAGATCCAGCGCATGCGCAACCAGGTCCGCCGCTGGCAGGCGGCGGGTGAGGTGGTGGGGTTCGTACCGACCATGGGGAATCTCCACGAGGGGCATCTGCGCCTGGTCCGTCATGCCCGCCGCGTGAGCGACCGCGTGGTGGTGAGCGTGTTCGTCAATCCCACCCAGTTCGGCCCGGGCGAAGACTTCGACGCCTATCCCCGCACGCTGGAGGCCGATAGCGAGCACCTGTTGGCGGAGGGAGTGGATGCGCTGTTCGCGCCCACGGTGAATGAAGTCTACCCACGCGGCCTCGACCACCTGGTGACGGTCCATGTCCCCGGGCTGTCGGACATCCTGTGCGGTGCCCACCGCCCCGGGCACTTCACTGGTGTGGCGACGGTGGTGTGCAAACTCTTCGGTATGGTGGGGCCGGATCTGGCGGTGTTCGGGCGCAAGGACTTTCAGCAGTTTCAGGTGATCCGGCGCATGGTCACCGATCTCAATCTGCCAGTGGAGGTGATTGGCTCCGAGACGGCGCGGGAGGCGGATGGTCTGGCGCTCAGCTCACGCAACGCCTACCTGGAGCCGGCGCAGCGTGACACCGCACCGGCGCTGTACCGGGAGCTGCATCGCATCGCCACCGCACTCCGGGGCGGCGAGCGGGACTTCCTGCAGCTGGAAGCCGACGGCTGGAAGCATCTGGCTGAGGCTGGCCTGGCACCCGACTACGTCAGCATCCGCCTGCGGGACAATCTGGCCGAGCCGGTGCCGGATCTCCCTGCCAACGCCTTTGTGGTGCTGGCTGCGGCGTGGTTGGGTCGCGCACGCCTGATCGACAACATTGAGGTGGCTGATCTGGTGTCGTGAGCGCCGGGGCGCGGCTACTCTCATGAGTGCAGCCGCGCTACCATTTCCCTGACCAGTGGCTTCATGAAGTAGCTCTTCTCCGGCGCCAGGTCCGCGGGTCGGCCGCGCGCCGTGAGTGCTTCTTCCACCACCGGGCCGATGGCTGCCACCAGCGTGCGGCTCATGCCGCGGTTGAGTGCATCCTGGCAGTCCGCCCCCTCGGCAACCTCCCACAGACGCTGCACCTGTGCCTTGCTGGTGAAGGCGATCACGTCGATGCGGCCTGTATCCAGTGCCCGGATCAGCTCCAGCACCGCGGGGTCGTCCCGGTCCGAGAGGTAGACGTAGGGCGCCACCGCGTCCGCTTCGGCGCCGGCCGCCTGCAGCGCGTCCATGAGCGGGTGGTTGGGCTCCTCGCCGTAGAGCTGCACCCCGACCCGGTGGCCGGTGAGGTCCAGCTCCTCCAGCGTACGGATGACGCCGGCGCTGGTCGGTGACTCCGAGAGGAGGTCCGGCTTGAGGCCAAACGGCCGCAGCGCGCGCCCCGGCTTGGGGCCACGGGCGATGATGCGGGGATGGCTCAGCGCGGAGATGAACGCCTCGTGCTGCCCGCGCCGTTCGGCAAAGCCCAGCAGGCGGCGAAGCCCTTCGCCAGTCAGCAGGATCAGTTCATCCGGCGGGTTGTCGCAGAAGCGATCCAGCCACTGGTGCACGGCGTCTTCATCCGGACTGTCGGCGATGCGTACCAACGGGCAACGGAACGCCGTGGCGCCCCGTTCCTCCAGCATGCGGGCGAAGAGGTCCAGTTCACGGCTCTCGGGGACGGCGACGGTCAGGCCCTCGAGTTCCTGCTCACTCACGGTGGTCTCCTTGCGTTTGATGGCGCTCCAGTGCCCAGGCGACGTGCTCCCTGACCAGTGGCGATGGGTGCTCCCGGCGGTGGTGCAGCGCTTCAAGCACGGCAGCCTCCGTGGGCGCATTGCCCAGGGCGACGGCGATATTGCGCAGCCACCGCTCGTGCCCCAGGCGGCGAATGGCCGAGCCTTCGGTATTGGCCAGAAACGTCTGCTCGTCCCACAGGAAGAGTGTGACCAGGCTGGCGGTGTCCAGACCGTGACGGGGGTGGAAGTCCGCTTCGTCGGTGGGTCGGGCGAACTTGTTCCACGGGCAGACCATCTGGCAGTCGTCGCAGCCGAAGATGCGGTTGCCCATTAGCGGGCGAAGCGACTCCGGGATGCTGCCCTTGTGCTCGATAGTCAGGTACGACACGCAGCGGCGGGCGTCGAGCTGGTAAGGACCGGTGATCGCTCCGGTGGGGCAGACATCGATGCACGCCCGGCAGGTGCCGCAGTGGTCGGTGCCGGGTGTATCCACCGGCAGGGGCAGGTCGGTGTAGAGCTCGCCCAGGAAGAACCAGGAGCCGGCCTGGTGGTTCAGCAACAGCGTGTGCTTGCCGATCCAGCCCAGGCCGGCCTT
>SLBZ01000023.1 GCA_007126095.1 Aquisalimonas sp. | reverse complement strand
TGGCACCTGCGGGCGATCCCGTTCGCGGTCGACGATGCAGAGAAACCCTAATGGCTCATCGGTCGTGGCGTGGAATTGATGCCATTGGTGGGGCGCAATGTAGACGCAATCGTGGAGGCCAATGGGTTCCACGCGATCGTGCAACACAACCTCTCCGGCACCGCGAATGATCAGCACGGAATGGGGGTGTTCGTGGTGTTCCAGCGACGAATAGCCGCCCGGCTGGATCTCGAAATAGCGCGTAATGAAATTCAGCCGTTCCTCGCCGGCGTTTTCGCCCAGCAGCGTTTGCCGGTGAATGTTCCGGAAGCCGGTGCCGTCGGTCTTGTATTCCTTCACCGGCACATCCCAGCGGTAGTCTTTTGCGCGAACGATTTTTGCCATGATGGCTCCGGTTACATGGTTTACCCGGCGTCCGGGCGGAGAGTTGCCGAGGCGATTGATGGTGGACGTAAACGTCTACCCTACGGCCACCGCTTCGCCCGTGAAACGGGTGGTGGATGTGAATATCCACCCGACGGGACGTGGCTTCGGGCGTGGTGGACGTAAACGTCCACCCTACGGGTCTGCGCCCGGCCCGCGTGGGGGCGTTTACGCCCACCAAACGAGCGTTGCTACCCGTCACCCGTAGGGTGGACGTTTACGTCCACCGAATGAGCACCGCCGACCGTCACCCGCGTCCACCGGTACTCGGTACTCACCCCCGCCCGATCGCCGCGCGGAGGGCTGCGGTGGCGGAGGTGAGGTCGCCCTGCTGATACAGGCTTCCTCCGATCAGCAATATGGTATCGGCCCCGTACTGCTCAAGCCAGCCGCTGGCGCGGGCTGCGTCCATGCCGCCGCCAGGCGTGGGCGCGGCGGCGGGCAGGCCGCCCAGGGTGTAGCGCAGGCGGTGATTGATCGCTTCGCAGGTGGCCAGGCTGAACCCGAACCGCCCGCCCGTATTGGGGTAGATCGACGCATCAGCGCCGGCCAGCCGGAACAGATCCCCCAGCAGCAGCTCCGGCGCCATCCCGTGTTCCGCCCGGAAATGGCTGCCGGTGAGTGCCGGATGCGCCATCAGGGCCAGGCCGAAACGGTCTCGCGCCCAGCGCATGGCGTCCAGCCCGGTGATCCACGGGCTGATCAGCACCCCCTGGCAGCCGGCGTCCTTCGCCGCCTGCAGGCGCTCTTCCAGCACCGGCCACGGCGCGGTGACATTGGGGAAATAGAGGCTGTTGCCGCCGGTCTCGGCGTTGGCGCGGGTTACCGCGTTCTGACAGGCAGCCAGCCGGTCGGCGAACGGCGCGTCCGCCTGGTTGGCCACGCCGTGGTCGTCCTTGATGATGTCCATGCCGCCGCGGGCGAACGCGTAGGCTCGCTCCGCCAGCGCGCGGGCATCCAGGCCCACGGGTTTGAGCGCCGTGCACAGCAGGCCCTGGTTGCGCGGCACTCCGGTCATCCGGCGGATGCCGTTCATGCCGTGGGCCGGCCCGCCGAAGGTGTCCAGCACGCTGTCCGGCCAGCGGATGTCCGTGAGCAGAATGCCGTCCTTCAGCGAAATGTTGCCGAACAGCGTGTTGAGCAGCTGCGTGAGTTCACCGCCGAACAGCGCACTGTCGAAACTGATGGTGCAGTGGAACCGGCGGTCGGGCAGGGGGTCGAGTCGCTCGACCCGCCCGACCAGCCGCTCGCGGATGGCATCGGGCACGCAGTCGTCCGGCAGCTCCACGGTCTGTTCCAGGGCGATGCCGCGGGCCTTGGCGTCGGCATCCTCGTCCGCCTGGCAGGTGAGCAGGTAATCCACCTGCATACGTTCCGTCATGGTGTCAGGTCTCCTTTGTGGATCGGGTGGCCGGCGCGCGAGATCCACCGCGCGTGGTGAGTATGCCCGCCAGCACCACCAGCAGCATGCCAATGAACGTGGGCGTGTCCAGATATTCGTCCCAGAATAGCCAGCCGTACAGGGCGCCAAACACCACCGACACGTAGGTGAATGGCCCGATCTGGCCCGCCGGCGCCAGGGCGTAGGCGCGGGTCAGCAGCAGTTGTGCCGTGGTGGCGCAAAGCCCCATGCCCAGCAGCCACAGCAGCGCGCGCGGTTCGGGCGTTTGCCATGCCCACAGTAGCGGTACGGCGGAGATCAGCGTGGCGAACGCCCCGAACCAGAACACGATGCGCACTGCCGGCTCGGTGCGGCTCATGCGGCGGATCGTCACCTTGGCCAGGCCCGCCAGGAAAGCGCCGGCCAGCCCGGCGATGGCCACCAGCTGAATGCCCCCAGTGTCGGGCTGCAGAATGAAGGCGACGCCGATGAACCCGACCACAATGGCCAATTTGGCGCTGTTGGGGATGGTCTCGGAGAGCCACAACAGCGCGATCAGTGGAATGAAGAACGGTGCCGTGAGCTTGAACAGCAGCGCCTCCGCCAGCGCCATGTGGGCGATGGTGTAGAAGAAGCAGTACATGGCCGCCACGCCCACCGCGGCGCGCATGAAGTGCAGATGCGGCACGGTGGTTTTCAGGCTCGCCCAGCCGTTGCGCAGCACCAGCGGCATCAGCACCGCCAGCCCGAAGAGGTTGCGGAAGAAAACCAGCATCGCCTCGGGCATGGTCTCCGCCAGCACCTTCACCGCCGCGCTCATGCTCGCCAGCAGGAATTCGGAGAGGACGATGAACAGGGCACCGAGCAGCAGGTTACGTTGCATGGGGGGACAGGCGGCGGCGGAGTGGGCCGGCGAGTGTACCGTAAACCGGTGCCGCCATGTTGGGGTCCACCGGGGCGCCCGATGGTGGACGTAAACGTCCACCCTACGGTTGGTCAGTCACCGCGCGCTGCGCCAGCTCCACCGCGTTACCCCCTGCACCCCGTGCCAATTGCACGGCGCTGTCGGCCGCCAGCATGAGCTCGTCCCCGGTAATGGCGAGCTCCGGGTACCCCGCCACGCCGATAGAGGCGGGCACACTCTGGATCACCTGCTGCCCCAGGGGCAGCTCCAGCGTCGCAATCTCGTCACGCAGGTGCTCGGCGCGCAGCCGGGTGTCGTTCAGGTCGGCGTCGGGCATGACCACCACAAAAGTGTCGTCGTCGATACGGCAGGCGGCGTCCGAGCCGCGAAAGCTCGACTGCAGCAGCCCGCCCACGGCCTGCAGCAGGCGGTCGCCGGCGGTGCGGCCGTGTTCCAGGTTGAACGCGGAGAGGCCATCGAGGTCGAGCTGGATCAGCCCCAGCGGCCGTTTCATGCGTTTGCAGCGGTGGATCTCCCGCTGCAGGGTGTCTTCGAGGTAGCGGCGGTTGAACAGCCCGGTGAGCGGCTCGCGCACCGATCGGTGGCGGGCGTTGGTCTGCAGGGCGAGGCACGCCAGGGCGAGCCCGGTGGCTTCCGCCAGAATGTGCGCCGAGGCGGTATCCGACTCCGGTGCGCCACTGTCGTTGAACCACACCCGGAACTCGCCCACGGCAACACCCGCGCCGGCGAGATCCAGTATCAGGTCGGGGGCGGTGTCGCCGCGGCTAATGCGCTCCAGGGCATCGGGCATGGCATGGGGGCGGCTGGCGCCCTCGATCCAAAGCGTGCCAGCGTCCCAGTAGGCCGCCAGATTGGCGCCTCCCCCTTCCGGTGCCCGCAGCAGCACCACGCAACCGGCCGTGGGCATCATGCGCCGCGCCGCGCCGGCCATGCGCTCCAGCACGCCGCGGGTGTCCGTTTGCCGGGCAATGGCGGTGATGATTTCGGCCACCGTGCCGAGCAGGGCAGGGTCTCCGGTGACAGGGCGTTCGGCCTCGCAGGTGCGGGCTTCATCCAGCCGCTTTGCAGCCTCGGCCTGTGCGTCCGCCGCGGCCGCGAGCAGCGCGGCCAGGTCGCGGGGGTCCTTGCCATCCGTCATTGCCGGTCGTCCTCCGTGTGATCACCGCGCGCCCTGCGCGCCGCCGAGCGTACCGTACCGTAGTACTTGAGCGCCATGATGGGCGATCCGATCACGGCGGCGGCGATCAGCAGGAACGCGATCAGCATGGCCCAGTCGGGCAGGACGGGCCAGATCCAGATGAAGAAGCCGTACAGCAGCGCCACGTAGGCGGCCACCACGAGCCCCGCTCCGACTGCCGCGAGCAGCAATCGGCCCATACTCAGCCCCGGTCCTCGCTCTGCCACTGATGGAGCAGGCAGCGCACCTTGCCCAGAAACGGCCAGGCGACCAGTGACTGGGCCAGCCGCATGGTGGAGTTCTGCGCTTCGTCGCTCACCAGACAGGAGTCCAGATCGCGGGCGATGCCGGTGAGCGCCATGATGTCCTCTTCCAGGCGTTGCATCGCGTCGAACGGGGTTACGCCATCGATGTGCGTGACGTTGACGCGCTTGCCCCAGTAGCTGCTCGGCACCACCGCCAGCATGAACGGCCGCGCGTCGGCCTCCATGGCCGCATTGAGGTTCATGGGCAGGTGCAGCGGCGGCAGGTGGAGGTCCACCGGCGCGGTCACGATCTCCATGTGGTAGCAGTTGTCCGGCACCGGCCCGTCGTACTGCTGATGGGCCAGCTCGCCCAGGTCACTCTCGTGGATCTTCACCACCACGTCGGCGCTGGTCTTCTGGAAATCGATCCACTGCTTGTAGGCCGCCTCCCGGCGCTGGATCTCGTTCTCCAGCTCGGCCGGATCGTGGCCGCGATAGGAGACGTCACGCTCGAATTTCCAGCGCCACTTCACGTCCCGGTCGGTGTCCACGTACAGCGCGAAATCGAGCTGGGGCAGCAGATGCTGGTAGAGCGCATGCAGCCCCTCGATCACCACCACCGGCGCCGGACGCACGATCTGCGGGGCATCGAAGCAGCCGGTCTGGTGGTTGTATACCGGCACTTCCACCGGCTTGCCCGCGCGCAGCGCGCGCAGGTGCTCTTCCACCAAGTCCAGGTGGTTATTGGCCGGGTCCAGGGGCAGGCGGCCACTGCGCCGCCGCTGGGCGCGATCCTCGCGGTGGTAACCGTCCAGGGGGATGGAGGTCACCATGTCGTTGCCCAGCAGCCGCCGGATGCCGTGGGTATACGTGGTCTTGCCACTGCC
>SLBZ01000107.1 GCA_007126095.1 Aquisalimonas sp. | reverse complement strand
TGGGCGCGTTCTACGGCTCCGTTGGCGCCGACTTCGGCGTCGAGGGGCAGCGTTACGAACTCCGCGAGGAAGACCTCACGGCAACATCCCTGTTCGTGAACCCGCGGATCGGCGCTGGCTACCACTTCGGGCCGAAATGGCAGATCCAGGCGAGCGTCGGGTATCACCAGCCGGTTTCGGAGAACGTGGATTACGATGGCACCGGCGACCACCCGGATGTGTTCGAGGGTGGCGCCAACGCTATGTTGAGCATCGGCTACCACGTGGATTTCGCAGGCCCGTTCGCCAATTCGACAGCCATGCCCAGCGAGCGCTGCCAGGAGATTCGCGACAACGGTGGCCAGGATCCCGCGTCCGCCGGCGCGGGCAGTCAGGATTTCTCGGGCGCACTGGCCTGCGCCCAGGCGTCACGCTGAGGCGGTTACCGCCTTGACGTGACGCGCGTCACGGCCGTTCACCTACAGTGAACGCCCTCAGCCCAAAACATAGGTTGCGTCATGATGATGGAACGATCGCTTCGTCGACTTTTTGCCCCCGGGGCTGCGGCTTGCGTCCTGCTCCTGGTCGGGTGCGGTGGTGCGGACAAGCCCGCTGAGCCGGACACCTACGTGCCGCAGTCCACCCAGGCGCGCCTGATCGAGTCGGTGTCCGCGAGCGAATTGACCATTCGTGCCGAGGGCGTCGGCGAGTCGGTTGCCCTCGCCAGTGACGACGCCCGGCGCACGGCCGTCTGGTATGCCCTGTATGGCGGCAGCCACCCCATCCTCGCCAACGAGGCGGCGCGCTCCGCCTTCGAGCGCCACGAGGAAGACGTCTTCCGCAGCGCCGACGCCTACATCAGCGACACAAGCCAGCCCATGAGCAGCCGCCAGGAGGGCGACGAGCGGATCCTTGAGAAGGAAGTCCGGGTGCACGTCGAGCGGCTGTCGGAGGAACTGGTTAGGCTTGACGTGATTGATGACCGGGTCGACCTCATGGCCGAGGTGGGGCGGCCCCGTATCGCGGTGCTCCCCGACAACCCCGACCGCGAGGACCAGGCGCGGCCAGCCATTGCCATGATCTCCGAGTACCTGCAGGAGCGGGGCTTCGACGTGGAGGTGCCCCGTGCCGACGAGCAAGTCAACGAAATGGTGGAACAGGCGGCGGCGCTGGAGGGGCGGACCGATCCCATGTACCAGTTGGCGCTCGAGAGCGGCAGCGAGATCTACATCACCGTGGGCGTGGACGACAGCAGCCGGTCCATGGGCGATACCGAGGTACTGAAATCGAGCGTCTCCACGGTGGCGTACTACACCGCCACCGGCGACCAGATCGGTGCTACCACCGGGCACTCTCCCGAGCGGGATGTCTCCGGACACGGAGTGCTTGCTGAAGAGGCCGCCAGCGAGGCGGGCAACCGCATCACCCGGCAGATCGAGAACAGCTGGATGGAGGAGGCGGAACGGGGCAGGCCGTTCAAAGTGGTGGTGGTGGCGTCCCAGGGCAGTGACACCCGCACCGTCGGGCGTGAGGTCCACCGCATGATGCGTGACGTCTGCCCCGAATCCTCCCGTAACGCCGCTGGATCGCACAGCTTCGACTACACCCTGCGCTGCACGGATCAGTCCGACGCCATGGATCTGCTGCTGGATCTGGAAGCGCACTACGCCGGGCCGGGACGGCTCGAGCGCACGCTGGACAGCGGCGCGCTGTTGATTCTCTCCGTGGGCGAAGGCAATGGTGGCGGCGATGACATCATCATCGAGTAACCGGGGCGTACGGGCCGCATGCCTTACCGTGAGCGGTGTGGTGTTGCTGTGCGCGGGTCTGGCGAAGGCAGGCCCCGTCGCCCTGAGCGCGACCGGCTACGGAGACAGTGAGAGCGCCGCCCGCGCCGACGCCCTGCGCAGCCTCAGCGAGCAGGTGGTGGCCGAAGTGGATGGCGAGACGGAGGTCCGGACCACCATTGATGCCGACGGCGAGCGGGAGTCCATGGATTCCCGTATCGCAACCCGCTCGGAGGGATACTTCGAGGGCGTCGACTACGCCGCGCCGGAACCCTCGGAAGATCACTACCAGGTAGAAGCCCGCCTGCCCGACTCCGGTCTGGTCGCGACGCTGGACCAGATACGGCGGGACCTGGACCGCGATTTTGCGGCCATGAGCCCGCGAGACCTGGAGGCCGTGGTGGACCGGGCGGATTTCGGTCTTGCCCTGGCCGGCTATGCGTCCCGCCCCACCGCCGAGGTGGAGCAGGCGGTGGAGGCGTTCGAAGCAGCGCGCGGGGACGCGGTCCGGTATCTGGACTTCGCCCGGATCACCTTCGACGTGGAGCCCGATGACGCGCGCATCACGCTGGAAGACACCCGGCTCGACAACAGGCAGCAACAGCTGGTCCCCACCGGGGTCCATCGCTACCGGATCGAAGCGGATGGCTATCAGCCGGAAGCCGACTCCCTGCGGGTCAACAGTGATACCGACCGTACCGAGACGATTGCCCTCGTCCCCGACGTGGACGCCGTGGTTCGCCTCGACGTGCCGGACTGCTGCGAACGCGCGGTGCGTCGCGTGCTCGGCGATTACGGCTTCCGCGTGGCCGACGATGCACCGGTGACTCTGCGCTTCCAGCTTGACCAGACCTATCTCACCGAGATCTCGGGCGAGGCCTATTACCGGCTGCAGGGAGAGGTGGCGAGCTTGCGCGACGGCGATGTGGTCGCCAGCAATAGTGCCACCCTGCGCCAGGTGGGCGAGAGCGCCGTTGATGACCGCTCGACCGCCGTGATCGGTGCGCTTACCCGCGCCATCATCTCCGGCGAGCGCGCCCGCACCCTTTTTCAGGACACTACCCACAACCACTGACGTAGCAGGAGGAATCCCATGAGGATGACAGTCGTGAGTCGTAGCGCCAAAGGTCTCGTTTTCGCATCGTTCAGCGCCATGGTGCTGGGAGGCTGCGCCATGATGGGCGGCCAGCAGGAGGCCGAGGAGACCGATCCCATGGCCGACCAGCGGGTCATGGAGCCGGACTGGTACATGCCGGGCAACAATGACGCCGGGGACGGCGGTGTCTACGGCTATGGTCAGGGCGAAAGCGAGAGCCGCCGACTGGCCGAAAGCCAGGCCCAGGCTGAGGCACGCCGCAGCGTGGCAACGGCCATTGCGGGCGAGTCTGCCGGCGTTCTCGAGGAAACCTCTGGCGACATGGACGGCGATGTCGTGGAGACGGCCCGGGAAGCCTACGAGAGCTTCTTCGATCAGGAGCTGTACGGCGTCGAAGTGGACCGCCGTGAGCTGCTCCAGGACCCGGACACCTCGGAGTACCGGGCGTTCTATCGCGTGCGCGTGGAAGGCGAAATCTTCGACGCCATGCTGGAAGCAGCCATGAACGACGAGCAGCTCAGCTCCACGATCCCGCAGCACGACGATGCCATGGAGGCCCTGGATGAGCGGCGCGACTGAGTCTCTGGTGCGGCGCGCCGGGCTAGCGGTTGTGCTGGCCTTCGCGGTGGGTGCCGTGGCGGGTTGCACCACACCCGGTGACATCGTGGACGAGGCGTCCGAACAGGCTGAGAAAGAGCGCGACAGGCAGAACGCCGAGCGCTCGCACCGTGAGGGTATGGATGGTCTTGAAGACCGTCGCTAGCCCCTGATGGCCGCCCTGTCGCGGGTGTTCGGTGGCGATGTGGCTGCCCGGGCCGCAGCCACCGACCCTGCGACATGGCGATGGCCGATAAACCTCTCGCAGAGGCGTGACTTGACATGCCTCGCCATCGGTTGGAGAATCCCGCTTCCGCAGTTCCGTGGCTACGTAGCTCAGTTGGTCAGAGCATCGCACTCATAATGCGAGGGTCGGTGGTTCAAATCCACCCGTAGCCACCATTTTTCTTCGTCTGCACCCCATCTTGTTGCGCCACTTCACGGTGTGACTAATTCGTGTCGTGTGGCGTTCATCAGCCGTGACTCAATTCCCGCCGGTACCCGCCGATAACACGCGAAAATCGAACCACAACAACGTTATTCAAGAGGCGGGTTCATGTTTGTCTATCTTAGGAAGCTGCGCGTCAGCCAGCGTATCTGGCTGATCCTCGGGATCGCCGTGGCCGTGTTCGTGATCAATGCTCTTCTGACCCTGGGCTCCACCAGGGCGTCGCTGCAGGAGGAGCGCCTGTCTCAGGCTGTGGCGGTCAACGAAACGGCGATCGCGATCATGCAGCACTTCCACGGGCTCGAGCAGGAGGGGGCGATCGACGGGGAGACCGCGCGCGAACAGGCGCTGGAGTCCCTGCGTGGTATCCGTTATTTGGGGGAAGAGTATCTGTGGGTGCATAACCGCGACAACATCATGCAGATGCACCCTGTCTCCCCGGAGCTGGAAGGTGAGGACCTGAGCGAGCTGGACGATGGAACCGGTAACCTGTTCGTCGAGCGCATGACCCGGGAAGTCCTGGGGTCGGATGATGGCCGCTCGAGAATCGCCTACATGTGGCCACGGCCCGGCGAGGAAGAGTCCATCGAAAAGGTCTCCGAGGCCCATTACTTCGAGCCTTGGGGCTACGTCATCGCCAGCGGCGTCTATATGGCCGATATCAATGCTGCCGTAAACCGGGAGCTGACGAACAGTATCGTCACTAGCGTCATCGGGCTCGTGCTGGTCATCGGCATTGGCTGGGCGGTCATTGTCAGCATTACCCGTCCACTGCGTTCGACCATCGGCGGCATCGAGAAGGCGGCGGAGGAGCCGGTGGACCTCACCGCCCGGCTGGACGAGTCGGGGCGTGACGAGCTCACCGACCTGTCGCGGACGTTCAACCACCTGTTCGACACCCTGCAGGGCGTGGTGAACCAGGTGCGCGAGGGCAGCGATACGCTGCTGAACTCCGCAGAGCAACTGCGTGACCTTACCGGCGACGCCGACAAGAACAGCCGGCAGCAGCAGGAAGACACCGACGAGCTGGCCAGCTCCATGAACGAAATGGCAGCGACGGTGCAGGAGGTGGCTCAGAACGCCAGCTCTGCTGCAGAGGCGGCGGCCCAGGCGCAGTCCGAGACCCAGTCGGGTGCCGAGACGGTGACCTACACCAAGGACGCCATCGG
>SLBZ01000126.1 GCA_007126095.1 Aquisalimonas sp. | reverse complement strand
TCGAAATCATCCCCGATCCGCTCCAGATCCTGATCGAAGTCGTCCGCCTCGCCGATCTCGATGCCGAGCCCGATGTTCGCCAGCCCGGCGCGCACGCGGCGCTCACCCAGGGAGGGGGCGGCCGGGTTGCCGGTGACGGCGATGGCCACCTCGTGGGGCGCGGAGCCGCCGTAGGTGAGCTGGGCTCCGGTCGGCTGGCCCATGGGATGGGCGTGCACACCCGTGAACGCCGTGGCGGCCGCCAGGCCGCCGGCAATGGTTGCTCGTCTGATCATCTGTTGTGCCCCTGCTAGGCGGTTGACCCGCTGAATTCTTTTCTGCCGGAGCCCTTCACGCTTGCACCACCCCGACACCTGTAAAGGCTATCGGTATCGCGACGGCGATGGTGTGACGCGCTGCACGGGATCCGGACGCGGTCGGGCCTCAGCGCAGGGTGAGGCGCTGCTGCAGATGAGCGATATGGTCCAGGAAGCCGGGCCGGGTGAATGCCCGTGGTGTCTGTGGGCGCGCGAGCAGGAAGCCCTGGAAGAGGTTGGTGCCGAGCTGGCTGACGGCCTGGAGCTGTGCCTCTGTCTCGACGCCTTCGATAACCACCTGCAGGCCAATGTCCTCGGCGAGTCGGACGATGGTGGTCAGTACCCGCAGGGCGCGGTCGCTGGAGGTCACCGGATCCACCAGGCTCTTGTCGATCTTGAGCACGTCCAGGGGGAGTTGTTGCAGATAGGCCAGGGAGGAGTAGCCAGTGCCGAAATCGTCCATGGCGATTATGGCGCCGGCGGCCTGGAGCTGCTTCAGCACGTTCGCGGCGTGGGCGGGGTCGTTGAGCACCGAGCGCTCGGTGACCTCAAGCTGGATCCGGTGCACAGGGGTGTCCAGATCGTGGATGAGTTCGAGCAGTTCGTCGGCCGCAGTCCGGCTGGCCAGCTGCTCCGGGGCGATGTTCAGGCTGAGCAGAAACCGGTCGCCGAAGCGCTCCGCCATGGCCGGGCAGTGCATGGCCTCGGCCGCAGCGGTAAATGCCTGCCGGGTCACCGCATCGATGGAACCGGTGCGCTGGGCGGCATCCAGATAGACGCCGGGCGGAAGTAGCCCGTGCTCCGGGTGGTGCAGCCGCATCAGGCCCTCGAAGGCGTGAACCCCGCCGGTGGCCATGTCCACCACCGGCTGCAGATGCGCCGTGATCCACTGCTGCCCGATCGCCTGGGCGAGCACGTTCTCGGCGTCCCGGTCGGCGAGCATCCGCTGCTGGAAACGGCGTGAGAAGACCCGGGTCACCGCACCCGCGGGCTGCTGGCGCACGGCGCGCATGGCCGTGCGGGCGCTCTCCAGCAGCATGGCCGGATCGCGGCTTTCCAGTGTGCTGGTATCGGCAATGCCGACCGCCGGACGCAGCCACAGGCGTTCGTTGCCGACCACGAGGGTGGTTTCCATGAGGCCTTCCAGGTTGGCGCTGATTAGCTCGGGTGCAGTTGCCGCGGGTGCGATGGCGGTGACTGTGTCGCCGGAGGTCAGCCCGATCCGCAGCGGCCCGTGGGGAATGAGGTCCGTCAACCGGTGGGCTACGTGCTGGTGGACGGCGCGCAGGCTCTCTTCGGGGCTGGACGTGGCCGAGCCGCCCAGAATGCGCATGCGGACCATCACGGCGATTGAGTCCTCGCTGTCCAGGTCCAGGTCACCCAGGTGCGCCAGCAGTGCGCGTTCGGTGAACAGCCCCGTTTCCGGGTCGTTCCAGAATCGCCGGGTGATGTCCGTCTGCGTACCGCCGAGCCGCAGGACGTGGCCCCGGTGATCCCGCAGTGTGGCGCCGCGCGCCAGCATCAGGCGCTCCTGGCCGAGCACGTCCTCGCGTAAACGGAACTCGACACGAAGGTGTTCGTCCTCACCGGTGAGCACACGGCGGATGGCGCGCCGGATCCGCGGGGCGTCGCGTCGGTGGACCAGCTCGATCCAGCGGGCGGTGGTCCAGTCGCGACTGCTTTCCGGGTGCCCGATCTGCTCCAGCCAGCGGTCGGAGACCAGGAGCTGATCCGTGTCCGGAAGCCATTCCCAGACGCCGTCGTTGGCGCCCGCGATCACCAGGTTCAGCCGTTCCGTGCGCTCCACAACGCGCTTTTCCAGCTCGGCGCGCGCCTCTTCCACTTCGCCGAGGTTGCGGCGGATCTGTTCCAGGACGAAATTCACCAGCATCGCCAGCTTCTGGACCTCCAGATCGTCGCTGTCCACGTCCACCCGCAGGTCGAAGCGGTTGTCGACGACGTCGCAGAGGGTATTGGCAATCTGCGCGATGGCCTCCCGCGTCGTGGAGGACGCGGACCGGCCGGGGCGATCGGTCATTGCGTGGCAGCCTTGCCGGTATCCTTGTGGAAGCTGATGCGGAACGTGCAGGCGTCATGTCCCTGATGCCGGCACTGGAGTTCCTCGACGCTGCCCGGTTCCGCATAGAGCCGCAATACCCGTTCAGCCAGGGCGCCGTAGAGCTGGCATAGCTGCAGGTGGGAGCGGTAACGCACAATGAGGTCGCCGCCGTCTTCGGTGATCTGGAACTTGTCCCGTACCTGTTCCCGCGCCTCCGGGTCGCGCAGCCCGGCGCCAAACGCGCAGTGGATGGTGGGTTGACGCAGGAGAAAGTCCCGGGCCGATGGGGCCAGTTCGAAGAACCGCGGAAAGATCTCCCGCGCCTCCGCCAGGAAGTGGTCCGCATACAGGCCCCAGAGCGTCCGCTCGTCGATGCCCATGTTCATGGCAGTGGCGGTGATCAATGCGGAGCACTGGGTGTCGGGGAAATCCTGGTGGATGGGGAAGTAGGTCTCCGGGTCCAGCCCGCAGTCGGTCAGGATGCGGCGTTTCAGCGGGGTGCCGCCTTCCTTCTCCAGCAGCACCAGCAAGGTGTGTTGTATCAGTCCGATCATGGCTTGCAGCCTGCGCTCTGCATTGAGGTACTCGTATCACGTTCCACGCTCGTGCCCAAGGCCGGGCACAGGCTGCGGTCTCATAACTTCCATGGGTTCCGGACGCCCGAAGCGATACCCCTGGGCCAGCAGTATCCCATGGTCCCGGACGGCCTGCTCCTGCGCGAGAGTCTCGATGCCTTCCGCCACCAGGGAGACTCCGAGGCCGTCGGCCATGGCCACCACGCTCTCCACGATGGCCCGCTGCAACGGGTGCTCGGCGCCGAGCTGCTGGACGAAGCGGCGGTCGATCTTGATGCGATGTATCGGCAGGTCGGCGATGACCGTGAGGGAGGAATAGCCGGTGCCGAAGTCATCCAGAGCAATGCGCACCCCGGCGCTGGACAGCGCCTCCAGCGCGGCAAGCGCGCGGCCAGGGTCGGTGACCACCCGTTCGGTGATCTCGAGGTAGAGCTGATGCGGACCGATTCCGGAGGCGTCGAGCAGTTCGCTCACGTACGCGGGAAAATCCGCGTGGTACAGGGTTGGTGCGGCGATATTCACGGACATGACCGTGTCCGTACCCGCCATGGCGGCGACAGTCTGCCTCAGAATGAGTCGGTCCAGATCGACGATCAACCCGTTGCGCTCCGCAACGGGAATGAACTGATCCGGAGTCAGGCGCCCCATGTCCGATGTGTCGAACCGGGAGAGCACTTCGAGTTCGCGCACGGCGCAGCCGTCGTCCAGGGCGACGATGGGCTGGCAGTGCAGCGCGATGGCACCGTCTTCGCCGTTGATCACCCGGCGCAGCCGCTGGTCGATGAGCAGGGTCTGGCGGGCGCTCTGGTTCTGGGGCGGCCTGTAAACCCGGGTCGGTTCCTGTGAGTGTTTGGCGCTGTACATGGCGGCGTCGGCGGCCTGCTGGAGGTCGTCCACCGTCTCACCGTGGTCGGGAAACACCGCGATGCCGACGCTGGTGCCGCACTGGATGGTCTCCCCGGCGAGGCTGAACGGGGCCAGCAGGGCGTCGTGGATCCGTGCTGCCATGGCCAGCGCACCGTCCGCGTTGGTCAGCGGCAGCAACAGGCCGAACTCGTCGCCGCCCAGGCGGGCGAGCAGGTCGCTGGTGCGACAGACACCGTTGATGCGCGCAGTGATCTGGTTGAGCAGTTCATCGCCAACACTGTGGCCGAAGGAATCGTTGACGTCCTTGAAGCGGTTCAGATCGATGAAAAGCAGCGCCATGGCGCGGTTCTCGCGACTGGCGAGGGCCATGTGGCGGTTTGCCTGGTCGACGAACGCCCGCCGGTTGGCGATGCCCGTCAGCGGGTCGGTGTAGGCGAGGGTTGCCGCTTCGCTCTGGCGCTGCTCCTGGGCGTGGATCAGCGCCAGCAGGTTGAGCACTGACGCGGCATAGGCCACGTCCTCCGCGGGAATGGGGTCGTCCGTGCTGTCGACCAGCGCGATGGCGAGCTGGAGCGTCTCCGTCACGGGGCAGTTCAGCACGATATGGGAGTTCAGGGTGCTCAACGGCAACCCGGTGGCGCTGCGCGCGGCATCCAGCGACCGGAACGAGTCCGCCCAGGACGCCGTGCCGGCCGGGTCATGCGGTGTGAGATCGGTGTCCAGCCGCAGTACGCCCCCGGTCGCCTCGTTCACCGTGGACGCCACCAGCAGCATGCCTTCGGCGGGGCCGTTCCAGGCGAATACCCCGACAATGCGGAGGTGTGTGGCGAGCTGCGATAGGGCGTCCCGGGTCAGGGCGCGCGCATCATTGATATCGGCAACCGCCCGGGTGGACAGCCGCACGAAGAGTTCCAGACGGGCGTTGCGTTCCCGGAGATGTTCCAGATCCGCGAGGTGGCGCGCCTGGGCGATCGGGTCAGCGCCCCGATCGCCGTCATGGGAGTGAGGCAATGTGGCGCCCTATTGATTCAGTGATGGCGAAGACAGCGTTATCGGCTTGTTCACCGATGGTAGCGCGTCATCCCGGGTGGAAGATACTGCGGTGGCCATGTTCCGGCCGGGCGGTCACGAGGCGGAGGTGTCAGCGCTGCTTCAGTTCCACACGGTGCTCGCGGATGTAGTCGCAGGCGGCGGCCATGACGGCACGACGGAAGCCGGCAGCAAAGCGCATACCGGCGGGGGTGCCGTCGCCGCTCTCCGCCAGCCAGCGGTCTGCCTCGTGCATGGCGGCCTCGAACTCGCTGTGGCGTTCGTCCAGCACCCACTGGACCTGTTCCGGCGGCATGAAGTGGGCGAAGCACAGCAGTGCGAGAAACTCGGAGCGGGTCTTGTGCCGCCCCGGTGACTGCAGCAGAGAGGCCACGAACGCATCATGGCCGGCATCCGTGATGCGGTAGCGCTTCTTGTCCGGCCGCCCGCGCTGAGTGATCTCCTCACAGTCCACCAGCCCCTCCTGCAGCAGTGCGGCCAGTGCGGGGTAGATGGAGCCGAAACTCACGTCGAGAAAATGGCCGAACCGCTCCAGAAGGAGTTTGCGGATCTCGTAACCGGAGGCATCGCCTTCGGTGAGAGCGCCGAGACAAAGGGTGCGTGTGTCCAGCGGGTCCACCTCGGTGGTCGTAGGGAAAGAGCCTGAACCGTTATATAGCACACCGAAATAGTGCCGCTTAGATCGTTTTTGTCAGTGGCAATCGACTCTTAGATCAGGCGTGCTGCATTGCAGCATCACCCACGGGCAGGATGCTTGCTTGCTGGTGTTTGAGCTGGCTCCGTGCTGAATTGAAGTGCCGCCAGGTGCGCATATACGGGGCTGCTTGCGATCAGTTCCCGGTGGCTGCCCTGTGCCTCGATCCGCCCGTGCTGCATAACCACGATGCGGTCCGCCGACTGCACCGTGGCCAGACGATGGGCGATGACCAGGCTGGTTCGGTCACGCATGAGGTCGACCAGCGCTGCCTGTATCCGCGCTTCACTGTCCGCATCCAGGCTGCTGGTCGCCTCGTCCAGCAGCAATAGGGCGGGATTGCGCAGAATGGCCCGGGCGATGGCGATGCGCTGGCGCTGACCGCCGGAAAGCTGTACGCCACCGGGGCCCAGCTGGGTGTCGAAGCCGTCCGGGAGGCGATCCAGGAACTCCGTGCAGTGCGCCGCCGCGGCCGCCTCGCGGATGGCGCCCGCATCCGCGTCCTGGCGTCCGTAGCCGATATTGTCCCAGGCGTTGCCGGTGAACAGGGTCGGCTCCTGTGCCACCAGTCCGATCTGTGCGCGCAGTTCAGCAGGATCCAGGGCTCGCAGATCGTGGCCGTCGAACAGAATGCGGCCCGCCTGCGGGTCGTAGAACCGCAGCAGGAGCCCGAACAGCGTGCTCTTGCCGGCGCCGGACGGTCCCACCAGGGCGACCCGTTCCCCCGGTGCCACGGTGAGGTCGAAATCCTCGATGACGGGGTCGGCAGGGCGTGCCGGGTAGGCGAAGCGCACGCGCTCCAGGGTGACGGCGCCCTGGACGGGCCGGCTGAGGGGGTGTGGTGCGTCTGGTGCCGTAATGGCCGGGCGCGCGGCGAGCAGCTCCATTAGCCGTTCGGTGGCCCCGGCGGCGCGGAACAGCTCCCCCGACACCTCCGACACGGCGCCTGTCGCGCCCGCAGCCAGGACGGCGTAAAACACGAACGCGGAGAGCTCCCCTCCAGTCATGCGCCCGGCCAGCACGTCGTGGCCGCCCTGCCAGAGGATGATGCCCACGGCGGTGAACGCGAGCCCCATGGCCATGCCCACCAGCCAGGCGCGCTGGCGGATGCGGCGCATGGCGGTGGTGAACGCGGTGTCCACGTGGCCTTCGAAGCGCGCCCGGTCGGCGGACTCGTGGCCGAACGCCTGCACTGTGCGGATGGCCTGCAGCGTCTCGCCGGCGTGGCTGCCGACGTCGGCGATGCGGTCCTGACTGGAGCGGGACAGCCGCCGCACCCGACGACCGAAGAACAGAATGGGGATGAGCACCACCGGCAGACCGATCAATACCAGCGCGGTCAGGCGCGGGCTGGTCACGAACAGCATGGCGATGGCGCCCACGAGCAGCAGCGCGTTACGCAGGGCAATGGAGAACGACGAGCCCAGGATTGTCTGTAGCACGCTTGTGTCGGTGGTGAGTCGCGACTGGATCTCGCCCACGCCGTTCAGTTCGAAGAACGCCGGCTCCTGGCGCATGACGTGGTTGAACACCGCCTTGCGCAGGTCCGCGGCCACACGTTCGCCGATCCACGAGACCAGATAGAAGCGCACGGCCGACGCCGCGGCCATGAGCAGAATGACACCCAGGGTCAGCGCCAGCAGCCTGTCCAGCTGCGCCGGGTCGTCGCCGAGGAACCCCTGGTCCACCACCAGCCGCAGGGCCTGCCCAACCGCCAGCACGCTGCCGGCCGCCACCACCAGCGCGACCACGGCAGCGAGCACGCGCCAGCGGTAACGGCGGAGGAAGCCCGCCAGATGGCGCAGCGGCTCCAGCCGGACGGCGCGGGGGCGCTGGGTTGTGGTGTCGCCGTGCTGCATCCGAACGTCCGCTTGCCTGGTTGGGTCCGGGGCGGCACGGATGGTATAAACCCCCATCGCAACAACCCGCCCGGAATCCGCGATGAATCTGAAGTCCCTGGAAAAGCGCCTGACCTATCTCACCGCCAACGCGATCCGTGATTACCGGATGGTGGAGGGCGGCGACCATATTATGGTCTGCCTCTCCGGCGGCAAAGACTCCTACGCCATGCTGGAGATGTTCCGGCTGCTGCAGCAACGGGCGCCGGTGCGGTTCGACATCACCGCCGTCAATCTGGACCAGAAGCAGCCGGGCTGGCCGGAGCACATTCTGCCCGATTACCTCGACAGCCTTGGCGTGAATTACCGCATTCTGGAACAGGATACCTATAGTGTGGTCAAGAGTGTCCTCCCGGAGGGCAAGACCATGTGCTCGTTGTGTTCCCGGTTGCGCCGCGGGGCGCTCTACACCGCGGCGGAAGAGATGGGCATGAACAAGATCGCCCTGGGGCACCACCGCGACGACCTGGTCGAGACCCTGTTCCTGAACCTCTTCTATGGCGGGCGCCTCGCCACCATGCCGCCCAAGCTCAGGAGCAACGATGGCAAGCACGTGGTCATCCGCCCCCTGGCGTATGTGCCGGAGCAGTATCTGGAGCAGTACGCCGGACACAAGGCGTTCCCGATCATCCCCTGCAACCTGTGCGGCTCGCAGCCCAACCTCAAGCGCGCGGAGATCAAGCGCATGGTGCAGGCGTGGGAGCAGGAGGACCCGAACCGGCTCAACGTCATCCTGCGCAGCATGCAGAACGTGAGGCCGTCGCACCTGGCGGACACCGACCTTCACGATTTCGCCGGGTTACAGGGCAGCGTTGCACCGGGCATGCCGGATCCGGTGACCGGCGAGGAGGACGCGTTCGCCGGGCTTCAGGCGGACAGGGCGTAAGCATCGCGCGGGTCTCTCTCTCCTGCGGGTAAGGTGCGCGATCGTGGTTTATCCTTCCCTTGGACGGCCGGGAACCCTGGCCCTTCCCGCGCGTCAAAGGCGGGGATGAAAATCACCGGGCCGTTGGCCCGTCAACCGGAGGCGCTCATCAATGACGAACGAGAACGAACCACGCACCCTCGACGAGGCGGACGCTTACGATCGCAAGACCCGGCGCCAGCTCTGGATCGGGCTCGCCGCGGCGGCCACGGTGGTGATTGTTCTGATTCTTATTGTCATGGAGAGCCGTTATCGCGCCGCACTGGATGATCCCCAGCCCAGTGCCGCGCTGGATGAAGCGATGGCCGCGGTGGTGGCCGATCTTGCCCCTCTGCCGCTGGACGCCCGCGAAATTGTGGTCACGACCCGCGGTGAGCAGAACCCCCGCTACGAAGTGGTCATTCGCGACGCCGACGGCGACCATCTGTACGATATGACGCGCAGTGCCCGTTCCGCCGGCGTGATCGATCATGGCCGCCGGGCCGGGGAAGCCATCAACTTCCGTGTCGTGCTCTCGCTGTCCGAAGACGGAGAGCTGGACGGCGCCTACCGTCCGGATCGTGGCGTCTCCGTGGAGCGCTACCAGGAGGTGGCGGCCGCACTGGTCCGCGAATCCCTGATCGCCTGGCACACACACCAGAGCTATCCTGAGCCCGACACGCAGGAGCGCACCAGCGACGAGATTCGCGACGGCTGGCGTGCAGTCATGGACTGATTCTCCTCCGGCGGGGCCCCGGTGGCGAGCGGGGCCCCGCTGGGCATTTTTCCCCGGTTTGTGGCAGACTACGCGCCCTGTGGCGCGGCCGCGAGTCTAACGGGTGGCACGCCCAACACCATGCCCCGGTGGCGGAACTGGTAGACGCGCTCGACTCAAAATCGAGTGGCCTTTGGCCGTGGGAGTTCGACTCTCCCCCGGGGCACCATATTCTTGTGCTGAACCCTCCCATGCGCCGACGTGATTTCCATTTCGATCTCCCGCAGGAGCTGATCGCCGAGCGGCCCCTCGAACGCCGGACCGACAGCCGTCTTCTGTGCCTCGATGGCACCACGGGTCAGGTGGCGGACCGCGCATTCGCCGACCTGGGGTCGTTACTGCGGCCGGGTGACCTGCTGGTGCTCAACGATACCCGCGTGATTCCGGCGCGCCTGTTCGGGCACAAGGCGTCGGGCGGTCGCGTTGAAGTATTGCTGGAACGGGTGCTCGGGGATCGGCGGGTGCTGGCGCACCTGCGGGTCAGTCGTGCCCCGGCAACCGGGACGTGGCTCCATCTGGATGGCGGCGTTGAGGCCGAGGTGGAAGGGCGCGACGGCGCCTGCTTCGTGTTGTCGATTCACGGCGTCGAGGACCTGTTCGCCTACCTGGACGCCCACGGCCACGTGCCGCTGCCGCCCTATATTCAGCGCGCCGACGAAGCCGCCGATCACGATCGCTATCAGACCGTGTTCGCCCGGGAGCCCGGCGCGGTGGCGGCACCCACGGCGGGGCTCCATTTCGATGCGGCGATGCTGGAACGGCTTGCCGGATCGGGTGTGGAGCAGGCCCAGGTGACGCTGCATGTCGGTGCCGGTACCTTTCAGCCGGTGCGTGCCGAGAACGTGGAAGAGCACCACATGCACAGCGAGCTGCTGCAGGTCCGGGAGCGGACCTGCGAGCAGGTGCGGGCCTGCCGTGAGCGCGGTGGCCGCGTAGTGGCCGTGGGCACGACGGTGGTGCGGGCGCTGGAGAGCGCCGCCCGCGACGGCGAGCTGTCACCGTTCCAGGGCGAGACCGACATCTTCATCTACCCGGGGTACCGGTTCCGGGTCGTCGACGCCCTGGTGACCAATTTCCACCTGCCGGAGTCGAGCCTGATCATGCTGGTCAGTGCCTTCGCCGGGCACCGGCATGTCATGGCCGCCTATGATCATGCGGTCGCCCGGCGCTACCGGTTCTTCAGTTACGGCGATGCCATGTTCATTCACCCCCCGTCGGCGGAGGCCCGGGCATGATGGAGTTTCAGCGTTTGTCCAGCGATGGCGCCGCGCGGCGCGGACGTCTGACGTTTCCGCGCGGGACTGTCGAGACGCCGACGTTCATGCCGGTGGGCACCTACGGCACGGTCAAGGCCATGACCCCGGGCGAGCTGAAGGACCTGGGTGCGGAGATCATCCTCGGCAATACCTTTCACCTGATGCTCCGGCCCGGAACCGAGATCATCCAGGCCCATGGCGACCTGCACGACTTCACCCAGTGGCAGGGCCCGATCCTGACCGATTCCGGCGGTTTCCAGGTGTTCAGTCTTGGCGCCCTGCGGAAGATCCGCGAGGAAGGGGTGACGTTCCAGTCGCCGGTGGATGGCAGCCGCGTGTTCATGGGGCCGGAGGAGTCCATGGCCGTGCAGCGGGCGCTGGGTTCGGACATGGTCATGATCTTCGACGAGTGCACCCCTCATCCGGCGACTGAAACCGAGGCCCGGCAGTCCATGGAGCTTTCCCTGCGCTGGGCGGAACGAAGTCGCAAGGCGCACGGGGACAATCCCAACGCCCTGTTCGGCATTGTCCAGGGCGGCATGTACGACCACCTGCGCAGTCGATCCATCCGGGGGCTGCGGTCCATCGGCTTCGACGGTTATGCCGTGGGCGGACTGGCGGTGGGTGAGACCGAAGAGGAGCGCAACAGGGTCCTGGAGCATCTGGAACCGGAACTCCCCGGCGGCTGTCCACGCTACCTGATGGGCGTTGGCCGGCCGCAGGATATCGTCGAAGCGGTGCGGCGCGGGATCGACATGTTCGACTGTGTCATGCCCACGCGCAACGCGCGCAACGGTTACCTGTTCACCCGCGGCGGCATGCTGCGCATTCGCAACAGCCGGTTCGCCCGGGATACCCGGCCGATCGAGCCCGGCTGTGAATGTCATGCCTGCCTGCATTACAGCCGCGCCTATCTCAAGCATCTTGACCGCTGCAACGAGATCCTTGGCAAGCGTCTGGCAACCATCCATAACCTGGCCTTTTACCAGCGGCTCATGCGCGAGCTGCGCGAGGCGATCGAGGCGGGGCGGCTGGATGCGTACGCCGAGGACTTCTACGCCCGGCAGTCCGCAGGGATCGATGCCCTGTAACGCGGGATTGCAGTGGTGCCGCGTACCGATGGCCGGCTTGCCGGTCATGGGGCGGCGGGCGTGTGCCTGTGGCATAATGCGCACCCGGTACCGTGGCCGTTTGCCCGGGTGCGCGCATAGTTGACGCCCGCGTGACCGCGGATGCATTGTTTGGCTCGTTTTTGCCATCGACAAGAGGTTGATCCATGGAATTCTTCATCTCCAGTGCCTTTGCCCAGCAGGGTGGAGAAGGTGCGGGCTGGACCGCCCTGCTGTTCCCGATCCTGCTGATCGCCATTTTCTACTTCCTGCTCATCCGGCCCCAGGCGAAGCGCCAGAAAGAGCACAAGAAGATGGTCTCCGAGCTGGCCAAGGGTGACGAGGTCATCACGCAGGGCGGACTTCTCGGGCGCATCACCGACGTTGACGAGACCTTCATCAGTGTGGAGATCAACGACAACAATCAGGTGAAGGTGCAGAAGAATGCGGTTGCCCAGGTGGTTCCCAAGGGGACGATCAAGGGCAAGGTGGAACCCGAAGAGGCCAAGAAGGCTGGTAAATAAGCGCAAGGCTGCCTGTTCACATGAATCGTTATCCGCTCTGGAAATACCTGATCCTCATCGTCGCCATCGTGGTGGGTGCGCTGTACGCGTTACCGAATCTCTTCGGCGAAGATCCATCCGTGCAGATCACCCCGGTGCGCGGCGCGGTGGAGACCACCGAGATCGAGAGGCAGGCCCTGGAGGTCCTCGATGAGGAAGGCAAGGACTACATCGCCACCGAGGTGGACGACGAGCGGGTACTGATTCGTTTCGGCAGCTCGGATGCGCAGGTGGATGCAGCGGACCTGCTGCGCGCACGTCTGGGCAACGATGTGACCGTGGCGCTCAATCTGGCGCCGGCGACGCCGGACTGGTTGCGGGCCATCAACGCTGCGCCCATGTACCTGGGCCTGGATCTGCGTGGCGGCGTCCATTTTCTGATGGATGTGGACATGGATGCCGCCGTATCCCAGAGCCTGGAGCGCTACCAGACCGATTTCCGCAATCAGCTGCGCCAGGAGCGCATCCGCTACGGCCGCATCGAGGTGGACGACGACAACCGCATCGTGACCCGCTTCAACGATGCGGCGGACCGTGAGCGCGCCTACGACAAGCTGCGCGGCGAGTATCGCGAGCTTGATCTGGCACAGGAAGAGCGTGACGGCCAGTACTGGCTGATCGCCACCGTGCCGGAAGAGGAACAGAGCGAGATCCAGCGTTTCGCCGTGCAGCAGAACATCACCACGCTGCGTAACCGGGTGAACGAACTGGGTGTCGCCGAGCCCGTGATCCAGCAGCAGGGCAGCAGCCGCATCGTGGTCCAGCTGCCCGGTGTGCAGGACACGGCCCGGGCGCGGGAGATCATTGGCACGACCGCCACGCTCGAGTTCCGGATGGTGGACGAAGACCACTACCCCTATCGCGGCGATGCAGATGATCCGGCTCCTCCCGGTACGGTGAAGTACCCGGCCCGCAACCCCCGCTATGGCGACTACGTGGTGATGGAGCGGGAGGTCATGCTGACCGGGGAGTACATCATCGACGCCTCGTCCGGCATCGACCAGGAGACCGGTGGGCCCGAGGTCAACATCCGGCTCAGCTCTGCCGGCGGTGACATGTTCAACCGGGCGACCCGCGAGAACGTGGGTAACAGCATGGCGGTGGTGTTCATCGAAACCCGGCAGGAGACGCGGGAGCAGAACGGCGAGACGGTGAGTGAGCGCGTGCGCACCGAAGAGGTGATCAACGTCGCCACCATCCAGGAACCGCTCTCGAACCGTTTCCGGATTACCGGTCTGGAAGACAGTACCGCCGCGCGTGACCTGGCGCTGCTCCTCCGTGCGGGCTCGCTGGCGGCACCCATCGACATCATCGAGGAGCGCACGGTCGGCCCGAGCATGGGGCAGGAGAACATCGACCGCGGTGTCATGGCCGTGGTGATCGGCTTTGTGCTGGTGGTGCTGTTCATGGCGTTCTACTACCGGGTGTTCGGTCTGATCGCCAACATGGCGCTGATGTTGAACCTGGTGTTCATCGTCGCCGTGCTCTCCATGCTGCAGGCGACCCTGACGCTGCCGGGCATTGCGGGTATCGTTCTTACGGTCGGCATGGCTGTCGATGCCAATGTGCTGATATTCCAGCGAATACGGGAGGAGATTGCGGCGGGGCTGTCGCCGCAGCAGGCGATCCACTCGGGTTACGCCAAGGCCCTGTCGACCATCGCCGACGCCAATATCACCACCCTGATTGCGGCCGTGGTGCTGTTCCTGTTCGGCTCCGGGCCGATCCAGGGCTTCGCCGTGACACTGTCCATCGGCATCGTGACGTCCATGTTCACGGCCATTCTGGGCACGCGCGCGGTGGTGAATCTGATCTACGGCCGGAAGCGTCGCCTGACGCGGCTGGCAATCTGAGCGGGCAAGGGACGCAAAACCATGTGGCTTTTCAATAAAACGCCCAATCTGGATTTCATGAGCCGGCGCCGCTGGGCGGGCCTGGCGTCCTTGATCATGCTCACTCTGGCCGTGGCGATCATTGCGATACGCGGGCTGAACTTCGGCATCGACTTCACTGGCGGCACGGTCGTGGAGGTGGGCTTCCAGGATGCCGTCGACCTCACCGAGGTCCGCCGCACCATGGACGAAGGCGGGTACGAGGAAGCGGTGGTGCAGCATTTCGGCACTGCCCGGGATGTCATGATCCGGCTCGGACCGCGGGATGAAGAGGACGCGGATGCACTGAGCAACCGTGTGCTCGACACTCTGGAAGAGCGGTTTCCCGAAGTGGAGCTTCGCAGGGTGGAGTTCGTGGGGCCGCAGGTGGGCGAGGAGCTGACCGAGCAGGGTGCGCTGGCGATGCTGGGCGCGCTCGGCTGTATTCTGCTCTACGTGGCGTTCCGTTTCGAGTACCGGTTTGCGGCGGGGTCAGTGGCTGCGCTGGTCCACGACATTACCCTCGTGGTGGGGATCCTGTCTCTGTTCCAGATCACGTTCGACCTTACGGTCCTTGCAGCGTTGCTTGCCGTCATCGGTTACTCCCTGAACGACACCATTGTCGTATTCGACCGAATACGCGAAAACTTCCTGCGCATGCGCAAGGGCGGCACCGAGGAAGTGATGAATGCGGCCATCAACCAGACCCTGTCCCGCACATTGGTGACATCGTTCACCACCCTGCTGGTGGTGCTTTCGCTTTACTTCGTCGGCGGCGAGGTGATCTCCGGCTTTGCCTTTACCCTGCTGCTTGGCGTCCTGGTCGGGACCTACTCCTCGATCTTCGTGGCAAGCGCATCGGCGCTCGCCATGGGCGTTACCAAGTATGACCTGCAGCCGCCGGCCAAGGAGGGCGAGGATCAGGAAGAGGAAGGCGAGGAGGGGGCGCGCCCCTGAGCGGCCTGCGCCCCCGGTGGCGGCCGGTTCAGAATGTCCAGCGTGCGCCGGCACTGATGGCCGAGAAGTCGATGTCGCTGGAGTCGATGTAGCGCATGTAGTCGATGTTCAGCGACGCGCCCGGCGACAGATTGAAATCCAGGCCAATGCCAAGGCTGACGCCGGACTCCCGGACGCTCACGCTGTTGTCGTCGGCATCCCGGCCGCTCATCTCTATGCCCGCCGCGCCCATGACGCCGTAGAGGGAGGTGTAACGGGTAATGCCGAGATCACCCCGGATCAGCCCGGCGTAGAGAAAATCCAGCTCACGGCGCTCACTGCCGGAGCGGTCCGTGCCGGTTCCGCCAAGGTGCGCCTCGAAGGAGAAGGTCGGATTCAGGCGAATGCCCAGGCGGCCCCGCACGCCGAGCGACGAGAAATCACGGCCCGCTTCTTCGTCGTATGACCAGTTCATGGCATCCATGCCGAGATAGAAACGATCCTGGCTCTCGGCAGGTGCCGCGACCGCGACCGCTGACAGGCCGAGCGCCATGGCCAGTGCGGGTGCGGGTGCGTGACGGGCAAGGGTCCGGGGGCGCATGATCTCTCCTTCGCGATTCGGGTGGGTGATGTCATCCGTCGTTTCCATGGAAGTATGCATCATTCGGCGTTGATAGGGAGTGGTGATGAAACAGGTGTGTGTTTACTGCGGTTCCAGCCCCGGGCGAGGCCAGCGCTATGTCGAGACTGCGCGCGCCATGGGGACCACCCTGGCCCGTCGCGGCCTGGGGCTCGTCTACGGCGGCGCGAGTATCGGCCTGATGGGCGAGGTTGCCGAGGCGACGTTGGCGGCGGACGGGCAGGTGACCGGGGTCATTCCGACAGTGGTGGAGGAGCAGGAGGTGGCCCATACCGGGCTCACGGAACTCATCCAGGTCGACACGATGCACGAGCGCAAGACCATCATGGCCGAGCGGGCCGATGCGTTCATCGCCATGCCGGGTGGACTGGGAACGCTGGAGGAGTTGTTCGAGATTCTCACCTGGAGTCAGCTGCGGATTCATGTGAAACCTGTCGGTCTTCTCAATGCTCATGGTTACTACGATCAGCTGCTGGCATTCCTGGATCATTGCGTCGACGAGGAGTTGATCCGACCCTGGCATCGGAACATGCTCAAGGTCGATACAACCCCGGATGCGCTGCTGGAGCGCATGATGCAGAGCTGACCAGCGGAGACCCATGGCACGACTCAAGGTTGATCTCCACGACATCTTCAACCGTGGCCGCCAGATCGACGCGGCTCTGACCGACGCCTTTGCGCAGGCGGTCGACAAGCGCCTGCCCATGGTGGAGATTATCCACGGGCGAGGTAAGGGACAGCTGAAGAAGCGTGTACTCAAGTTTCTCGAGCAGCCGCATATCCGCGAGCAGTACCACCGGGTCGAAAAGGACACGAAGAACCCGGGGCGGCTGTTCGTGCATTTCCGCCATTGACCCACCTGCCGACTCAGTCGCCACAGGGCGTTTCGTGACGCCGTTCGCATTCTCGTAGACAGCCCAGTATACTTGTAACAGTGTAATAACGAGAATGGGGCGCACCACAGCGCGCACCCGTCAATACCGTGCTCCGAGGAGACCAGGCCCATGACCTCGACCGATAACCGTGCCGGTTCGCGACGCGATCAGTTGCTGGAGACGGCGACAGACCTCTTCTACCGCAACGGCTGTCATACCACTGGCATCGACAAGGTGCTCGCCGAGGCAGGCGTTGCCAAGATGACGCTCTACAAGCACTTTGGCTCAAAGGATAATCTGGTGCTGGCCGCCTGCGAGCGTTTCCACGAGCGAGTGCGCAATCAGTTTGAAGAAGCGGTGAACGAGGATGGACTCACGGCCCGGGAGCGGCTGGAGGCTCTGTTCAGTTTCATGGACCGCTGGGCTCACCAGGAGGAGTTCTGGGGATGCCCGTCAATCAACCTGGCGGTGCAGTACCCCCAGCACGATCACCCCATCCATCAGGCCGCCGCCGAGCACAAGCAGTTCCGTATCGAGTATGTGGCCCGCCTCGCCGAGGAGGCGGGACTCCGGCACCCCACCGATGTCGCCCGCCAGCTCGTGCTGCTGATCGAAGGGGTGACGGTCATGGTGCAGGTCACGGGCGATCATTCGCTGGTCGAGGATGCTCGCGCCGCAGCCAACACCATCATCGCGAAGGCGGTCGGCGAGTCGGAC
>SLBZ01000046.1 GCA_007126095.1 Aquisalimonas sp. | reverse complement strand
GAGGCTAGGGGCGTTGTCCTGATCGTTCCGCCTTTTGCCGAGGAGCTCAACAAATCCCGGCGCATGCTGGCCCTGGCCGCCCGGGCCCTGAATGCAAGGGGCTACGCGACCGTTCTCCCGGATGTCCATGGCACCGGTGACAGCGCCGGTGACTTTGGTGAGGCGGACTGGACGGGCTGGCTGGATGACCTCGCCACGACGCTTGCCTGGCTGCGCCAGCGCCATACCGCGCCGCTCCACATCCTGGCGCTGCGCGCGGGTGCCCTGCTGGCGTCGGATCTGCTGGCCCGTGAGTCGTTACGGCCCGAGACCCTGGTGCTCTGGAACCCCGTGCTGCAGGGGCAGCAGGCGCTGACGCAGTTTCTGCGCCTGAGCGTCGCCGGCAACCTCGCCGGTGGTGGCGGGGAGACCACGGCGGTGCTGCGCCAGAGGTTGGAGGCCGGTGAATCACTTGAAATTGCCGGCTACACCCTGCCCCCGCGGGTCGCGAGCGGCCTTGATGCAGCCGTGCTGGCTCCCGCGCCGGAATCGCTGCCCCGGCGCCTGCTCTGGCTGGAGGTCAGCACGCGCGACGAGCCGGCCCTGTCACCGGCCAGCCAGCGAGCGATTCCCGCCTGGGAGGCCGCCGGGGTGGCGGTCACAAGTGAGGCGGTGCGTGGCGACGCCTTCTGGAATACCGCCGAGCTGGTAGATGCCCCGGCACTGGTTGCCGCAACGGAAGCGGCGTTCTGAATGGTCACCGACGAGCACGCACGCGTTCTGGACTGTGGCGGTGATCGCCTGCCGGCCATTCTGCACGCCCCGGAGTCGGTGCATGCGCGTCTCGGCGTTGTCGTTGTGGTTGGCGGGCCACAGTACCGCGTCGGGAGCCATCGCCAGTTTCTGCTGCTGGCGCGGCACCTGGCGGCACAGGGGATCCCCGTGCTGCGTTTTGACTACCGCGGCATGGGCGATGCCGAGGGTGAGTACCGGGGGTTTGAGCACGCGGGGCCAGACGTCACTGTTGCCGTGGATGAACTGACGGCGGCCTATCCCGACCTGGACGGTGTCGTACTGTGGGGGCTGTGCGATGCCGCCTGCGTCGCCATTCGCCACGCGCCGGACGACGACCGGGTGACCGGCGTCGTGCTGCTGAATCCTTGGGTCCGCACCGAGGCTGGCAGCGCCCGGGCCGTGGTGCGGCATTACTACCGGCGGCGTGTGCTCAGCCCCGACTTCTGGCGCAAGCTGGCCAAGGGCGGGATCAACCCGCTGCGTGTGGTGCGGGGCTTTCTGAGCCTCGTACGCCGCAGTCGTGGGGAGGCATCGACACCACTCTCTCTGCCGGAGCGCATGGCCAACGACTTTGCCCGCTTCCGGGGCAGGGTGTTGCTGATTCTCAGCGGCAACGATCTGACGGCGGACGAGTTCCGCGACACGGTAGCCGCTTCGTCGCGGTGGCGGGAGTTGCTGGCCCGACCCGGTGTGTCCCGCGTGGATCTGGCCGACGCGAACCATACCTTCTCCCGGCAGCAATGGCGCGACGAGGTATCACGTTGCACCGCGGAATGGATTGTTGAGGCCAGGGCCGAACAGCCATAGGCCGTGTGAGCCGTGCCCGCACGCCCGCGCCGGATGCCGCTACAGGCGGCCCTCGACCTGGTCTTCCGGTAGCAGCCCCTTGATGTCGTACAGAATCCCTGAGTCGTTCAGGTGCGCACGTATCGCCGCGGCACCCATGGCGGCGAATTCGCGGTGACCCACGGCGAGTATGATCGCGTCGTAGACACCAAGCTGCGGGGATGCGACCGGGGTGATGGCGTATTCCGACTCCGCTTCGGCCGCGTCCACCCACGGGTCATGCACCTCGACCTGCGCATTGAATGCGCCGAGTTCGCGGATGACGTCGACGGCCCGGGTGTTGCGCAGATCCGGGCAGTTCTCCTTGAAGGTCAGGCCAAGCACGAGAATGCGTGCGCCCACGATGCTGCGTCCGCGCTCGGCCATCAGCTGCAGTACCCGGGTGGCAACGAAACGGCCCATGCCGTCGTTGGTCCGGCGTCCGGCGAGAATCATCTCCGGGTGGTGGCCGATGGCCTGGGCCTTGTGCGTCAGGTAATAGGGGTCCACGCCGATGCAGTGGCCACCCACCAGCCCGGGCTTGAACGGCAGGAAGTTCCATTTGGTGCCCGCTGCTTCGAGGACCGCCTGGGTGTCCAGGCCGAGGCGGCTGAACAGCATGGCCAGTTCGTTGATCAGCGCGATGTTCACGTCCCGCTGGGTGTTCTCGATGACCTTGGCGGCCTCGGCAACGCGGATGCTGCGGGTCTTGTGTGTGCCGGCGGTGATGATGCTGGCGTACAGGGCATCGACAAAATCGGCAGCGGCGGGGGTGGAGCCCGCCGTGACCTTGACGATGTCGAGCACCGTGTGCGCCTTGTCGCCGGGGTTCATCCGTTCGGGGCTGTAACCCGCGTAGAAGTCCCGGTTGAAGCGCAGGCCGGACACCGATTCCAGCAGTGGCACACAGTCCTCCTCCGTGGCCCCCGGGTAGACGGTTGACTCGTAGATCACCACATCGCCGGGTGAGAGTACGCGGCCAACGGTCTCACTGGCGCGGATCAGGGGCCCCATGTCCGGCCGTTTGTAGCCGTCTATGGGGGTGGGCACGGTGACGATGTAGACATTGCAGCCGGCGATGTCCTCCGCCTCGTTGGTGAATGTCAGCGCGGACGCGGAACGCAGTTGTTCGGTGTTCACCTCGCGCGTGCGGTCATGCCCTGCTCGCAGGGCGTCGATCCGTTCGCGACTGACGTCGAATCCCGTCACCGGGTAGCGCTCGGCGAACGCCACCGCCAGGGGCAGCCCCACGTAGCCAAGCCCGATCACCGCAATGCGGCTGGTGTCCAGTGCGGGTGGAGCGATGGCAGTGTTCATCATCGTTGTCACGCCCTACTGCAGAAGGCTGAGCAGGCCGCAGGCGTCCACGACCATCTTTTGCTGGAGCGGCGCCGGCGGCAGTCTCCGGAACTGGCGATGTGCGACGAGCATGACCAGCACGTCGGCTTCCTCCAGTGCCCGTTCTACCCCGACGTGCTCGACGCCAAGCTCGAGCAGGGCCGCCGGCAGCCCGCGCCGGGCATACGGCTCCACCGCGAGGATCCGGCCGACCTTCTCCCGGGCAAGAGTCTGGGTGATGCGCAGGGCCGGGCTCTCGCGCAGATCGTCCACATCCGACTTGTAGGCCAGCCCCAGGCAGGCGATCACCGGGTCCCGCAGCCGCTCCGCCCGCGCACGGACCTGTGTGATCACGTGATCGGGTTTGCCGTCGTTCACTTCGCGCGAGATGCGGATCAGCCGTGACTGCTCCGGCGCCGAGTCGACGATGAACCAGGGGTCCACGGCGATGCAGTGTCCGCCCACGCCGGGGCCGGGCATGAGAATGTTCACGCGCGGATGCCGGTTGGCGAGCTGGATGAGTTCCCAGACGTTGATGCCGAGCCGATCACAGATCACGGAGAGCTCGTTGGCCAGGGCGATATTCACGTCCCGGAACGTGTTCTCGGTAAGTTTCGCCATCTCGGCGGTGCGTGCCGTGGTGGCCAGGACGTCGCCGGAGACAAACTGGCGGTAGAACGCCGTAGCGGCCTCGGTGGCGGCCTCGTCGAGCCCGCCAACCACCCGGTCGTTGGTGACCAGCTCCTGGATGATGCGGCCGGGCAGGACGCGTTCCGGGCAATGGGCGATGCGCACCTGTCCCTCGCTGAGGTCGGGGCGTGCCTCGCCGATCCACTGCGCAACCCGCTCGGTGGTGCCCACGGGGCTGGTGGATTCCAGTATCACCAGGTTGCCCGGTTTGAGGACAGCCGCCATGCGGCGTGTTGCCGCCTCCACGCAGCTGAGGTCCGGCCGTTTGTCCTCACCGAACGGGGTCGGCACGGCGAGGATGAACACGTCCGCCTCTTCGGGGTCGGTGGATGCGCTGAGTTGCCGGCTCTGCACCGCAGAGCGGACCAGGATGTCCAGTTCCGGCTCGACGATGTGTATGTCACCGCGGTTGATGGTTGCCACCACGTCCGGATTCACGTCCACGCCGTGGACCTGAAAACCCCGGGTGGCCAGCAGGCTGGCCGTGGGCAGGCCGATGTAACCCAGGCCCATCACGGTCACGGACTGGTGCAGAAAGTCCTCGTTCAATGGTGTTCCTCCAGCAGGCGTTCCACGATCCGGCCGGCGGCGTGGCCGTCGCCGTAGGGGTTGTGTGCACGCGCCATGCGCTCGTACCAGGCGGGGTCGTCCAGCAGGAGTTCGGTCTCCGCGACAATCCGCTCCACGTCCGTGCCCACCAGCCTGACGGTGCCGGCCTCGACGGCTTCCGGGCGCTCGGTCGTGTCGCGGGTGACCAGCACGGGCTTGCCCAGGGAGGGGGCCTCCTCCTGGATGCCGCCGGAGTCCGTGATCACAATGTCCGCCCGGTCCAGCAGCCCGACAAACGGCAGGTAATCCATGGGTGGCAGCAGGTGCACGTGCGGGTGTTCCCCCAGTGCTGCGCGCACGGGGCCGAGCACGTTGGGGTTCAGGTGAACGGGGTAGACCACCTGCACGTCCGGCCGGTCCGCCAGGTGCCGCAGCGCCTCGCACAGGCGCTGGAAGCCCCTGCCGAAGCTCTCGCGCCGATGGCCGGTGACCACGATGAGCCGCCGCTCCGGGGCGAGGCTCGCCAGGTCGGGATTCTCCGGGGTTACTATGTCGGCACTGCCGCGCAGGCGGGCGACGATGGTCAGCAGTGCGTCGACCACGGTGTTGCCGGTGACGGTGATGCGCTCCGGGGCGACACCTTCGCGCAGCAGATTGTCCCGCGCCCCGTTGGTGGGCGCGAAGTGCAGGTCCGTGAGGGCACCGGCCAGGCAGCGGTTCATTTCCTCCGGCCACGGTGAGTACCGGTTGCCCGTGCGCAGGCCGGCCTCCACGTGGCCGACGGGAACGCGCTGGTAATAGGCCGCCAGCGCTGCCGCGAATGTTGTAGTGGTATCGCCGTGGACGAGAACGCGGTCGGGGCGCTCCGCCTCGATGACCGGGCCCAGGCCCTGAAGCAGCGCCGCGGTCACGCCGGTGAGATCCTGCCCCGGCTGCATGACGCCAAGGTCGTGGTCGGGTTCGATCCGGAACAGCGCCAATACCTGATCCAGCATCTCCCGATGCTGTCCGGTAACACAGATGCGCGCATCTATGCCTGGCGTTTGCGACAGTCGCCGTACAACCGGGGCCATCTTGATGGCCTCTGGCCGTGTGCCGAATACCGTTAGTATCTTGATGGCCTGCCCAACCCTTGGCGCTATCGCCCGTGTCGCTCCGCGTGATGCCTCGCTGCGAGACAGGCGAAGAACACAGGTCGTTTGTATCTGACCAGGCGCTGGTCACGTCAGTGTCGCGTGATGCGCCACATGCTCGCTGACGGCCCCGTTGGTCGTTGTTGTCGAGGCCGCCAGCATGTCGCATGCACCCACGCGACATGCAGCAAGAACGGTGCCGGACTGTACGAAGCCCCGAGTGGCGGGGCATGATCGGGAACCGGGCCGTGCATATGGCCTTGTTGTGTAAAGAAAGCTGACGCTGCCGCTGATGAACCGAGGACGTTGCCAATGTGGTGGAGCGTGTTCGAGCGATTGCTGTTTCCGCCCGCTGGCCCTTTGTTTCTGGTGATCCTGGGGCTTTTGCTGCGGCCCTGGCGGATGGGGTGGTGGTTGGTTGTCGCGGGTGTCGGTTTTCTTTACGCATTCAGTACGCCATTGGTGAGCACCCTGCTTGTGGCCCCGCTGGAGCGCGTGGACCCCCTGGCGATTGAGGATGCGGCTGAAGCCGATGACGCCGTGATGGTCGTGCTCGCGGGCGGGTGGTTCGAGCATGCGCCCGAGTACGATGGCCCCATGGCAAACCAGTGGAGCCTGGAGCGCGCCCACTATGCAGGCCACCTGGCGCGGGAGCTGGACGTGCCCGTGCTGGTCTCGGGCGGCCCGGGCGAGGCCGAGGCACTCGCGCGCGTACTGGAGACCGGTCTGGGTGTGGCGGTGGAGTGGCTCGATAATGATAGTCGCAATACCCAGCAGAACGCCTCCAACAGCGCTGCGATACTGGCTGCTGAAGATTACGCCACCGTGATCCTGGTCACCAAGGCACTCCATTTTCCCCGGGCATTGGCGGCCTTTGAACGCGCCGGCGTCGAGGCAGTCATTCCTGCCCCGACCGGCTACTTTCACCGCCCGGACCCCGAGGCCGGCCCCAGCCCCTGGGATGTCGTTCCCAGTGTCCCCGCGCTCACCCGCAGCGCCATGGCGTTGCACGAATACGTGGGCCGTGTCTGGTACCGGGTACGCTACTGACGCGGGTACCGGTGCTCTGTCAGAACCGGTACAGCAGGCCCAGTGTGGCGAGTTGGATATCGCCCTCACCGGTGGTGTCGGAATCGCCCACGTTCGAGAAATGCATCAGCGATCCACGGATCGACCAGTCCCGGGTTACGTGGTACCGCCCGCTGACGCCGACATTCGGCACCCCCTGGTTTTCCGTCTCGCGGCGGGAGTCTTCCTCAGTGACTGCGTCGACGTCGCGTCGCGTCTTCAGGTAAGCCAGCCCGGCGGAGAAGTCCAGTTGCCAGCGCTCCGCCACCGGCAGGGTGGCAATCAGCCGGGCGCCGTAACCGGACGTCTCCATGGTGTCGGTGCGCACGGTGGCATCACCGGAGCGGAGCCGGGCCTCGTGCTCGCCGAGGTCGAAATAGTTGAATTCCAGCGCGAGGTGGCGGGTGATGGCGGCGCCGGCTGACAGCATGAACGCAAAGCTATCGTCGTCGCTCGAGACGCGTAGCTCGGTGCCATCGGCAATCGCGCGCAGGTCCCGCTCGGCGTCGTCGAGGTCCACGAAGGAATAGCCCAGGTCCGCTCCCAGATAGTAGTGCGGGCGGTCGGCAGCGATGGCCTCCGCCGTGACCAGGAACAGCCCGGAAACAAGCACTGCGGCAAACCGATTGATGTGCATCATTTGTTCTTCCTTGTTGAGAGACCGTGCTCACTGGTGATCGTAGTCCCTTTCGCCGGGTTGGTCGCTGTTGGCAGGCTTTACACCTGACGTGCGCCGTTCGTCGGTTTCTGCTCAGAAGCTGTTGACTCACGGGGTGTGGCCACCTTCTTGCATCTGCCTCGATCGTCGAAGCAAGGCTGTGATCAGGAGTTGGCGCAATGAAAAGAACAAGTACGCGGCTTGGCGTGTGTTTCGCTCTTTGTATCGGCCTGGGAACGGCGCCAGCGGCGTTCTCGGCCGGCTTCATGTCCATGACCAACGGCGAGATCGAGAGGGAGCGGCAGGCCATCATGGCGATGTACGGCTCCACGACCGACCCAGGGTCCGATTACGACGGCGGCACGACGAACCCGGGTGGCTCCGACGGGACCGACAACCCGCGTGACGGGCAAAGCAATCCGGTACCGGAGCCGGGTTCACTGATGCTTTTCGGTGCGGGAATGGTCGCTTTGGGCTACGTGGTACTGCGACGCAAACCGGTGTAACCCGCTCAGATCCGTTTCAAGCCCCGCACCGGCCGGTGCGGGGCTTCGCACCTCCCGCTGGCCGCCCTCCTGTGCACACCTGCCAACGGGGCTCGCCATGCCGGACGACGGCCCGTCGTGGTGTGGTGTATCGTTAATATAATCGTTACCTGGGCGATGACCACAGGAGGCCCATTGCCGCAGCCTGAATTCGAACAACGCTGGCGGCAGCGCTTCAGCGAACGCGGTGCGCGGCTGGATGATGATGCCGGCATTGCCGGGTGGACCCCCACGGGGCTGCAGGCGCGCGTGCGCCAGTTCCGCGCGCTGTGGGAAGCGCAGCAACGGGAACCAGGCCTGTGGCTCGATATCGGTTGTGGCGCCGGCACGTACACGCGGCTCCTGCACGCCCATGGCCATGAACCGGTGGGGCTGGATTACGCGCTGCCGTCGCTGAAGAAGGCCGCCCAGCGGGGCGGCGGGAGTGCGCTCGGTTGGGCGTCGGCCGACATCCGCAGACTACCCCTGCGGGATGGCCAGGCGGATGGCATTCTGTGTTTTGGGGTCATGCAGGCATTGTCCGACCCGACGCCGGCCCTGACCGAGTTGTTCCGTGTGCTCCGGCCGGGAGGGGAACTCTGGGTGGATGCGCTGAATGCCCGCTGCGCCCCCACGATCCTGTCCGAGTGGCGCCGGCGCCGGCGCCGCCAGCCAGCCCATCTCCGCTATGACCACCCGCAGGCCTTTCGACGGGCGGCGCAGGCCGCGGGGCTCGAGATAACGGCGCTGGAGTGGCTGCCCATTGTTCCGGGTTCGCTACAGCCGCTGGCTGGCCTCGTGGAGAGTCGCCCGGCGCGCATGCTGATGCGCGCTGCGCCGCCGCTGGGTTCGACGCTGAGCCACTCGTTCATTCTGAGGGCGAAGCGCCCCTGTCGGGAAGCTTGACAGTTGATGGCCGATGTTTCGCTTGTTCAATGTAGCAATCTGTTATATAGATTCATAATCAAAGGCATAGGGCGTTACTCTGGTCGCGGCAGGAGTCTTGCAAGGTCTTCAGCGGGCGGCGCTGACGCCACCAGGGGTCGCGTTTGCGGATTCCGTCGAATAACCCGAATAACGAGTACGAGTACGAGGGTGGGGTATGGATGACAACAGGCTTCCGGATAATCATCGCCAGGGCGATGCGCCCCACCCGAGTCCCGTGAGCGGATCGGACGGGCCGCGAAGCCTGTCACGCCGCCGGTTTGGTGTCGCCGCCGTATCGGCCTCCGTGATCATGAGTTTGCATGCTCAGCCTCTCCGTGCGGCTGCCAATTGCACGCCTTCGGGGTGGGTGTCCGGTAACACGTCCCTGCACCCTGAGCTCGACAGCTGTGGCGGGCTGACTCCCGGTTACTGGCGCACGCATGTCTACTGGCCGGCGCAGTTTCAGCGCGGCAGCTGCCTCGACAGCAGTGGCGCTACCGGTGGCGGAACGGAACCGTGCACCAATGGTGTCTACTATGAGCAGGGCGACAGCCTTTTCTGGGACTCATTCTCCGGCGGGGAAGGTGGTGGCTTCGGATACTGGAAGGACGACGAGTACCGATCGAAGAGCCTGCTGGAAGTGCTCTACGAAGACGAAGGCTCTCTGGGCTGGCACGGTGTTGCCGCGCTGCTCAATGCGGCTGATAATCGCATTCCGCTGACCCTCACCGAGGTGGAGGCGATGTTCAGCGCCGCGCTACTGGGCGAAGACTACATCAACCCCTATCTTCCGGAGCCAATGACGCCGGAGCAGGTTCGGCGGTTCTTCGAGGCCACGTATGAAGGGCAGCAGAGCTGGGGGCCGTAGGCGCGGCGCACCAGCTTTGCCTGCGCCGACAGTGATACATGGGTGACATGGCTCGTCCCGATCAGCGTTTCGTTCTCGACCCGGCTGTGCTCTGGCGTCAGATGGACGGCGAGGCCGTGGTGTTTCTGCCCGCCAGTGGCGATACGCACCGTCTGGATCGGTTTGCCACGAACGTGCTCGCGGTGCTCGAAGGCCACACCGCCGGGCTGGATGCGGAGACGGTGCTGCCCTTGATGCGACACGGCGCGGTGGATGACGAGCCCGTGTCAGTGGATGACGTGGCCGCCGTGCTGCAGGATTTCCGGCGGCTCGGACTTGTGGAGCAGCCGGCGTCGTGAGGCTCGCGGAGATCCCCGAGGCGCAGTTGCGCCACAGGCTTGCCGGGCCGGAGGGCGTCACGCTGGTCACCGGACCGTTCAGCACCCGAATCCGCAGCCCTGTTGCGAGCGTGGCGCGCGGTCTGGCAGACCTGTATGGAGATGTCCGTGTCGAGCCTGACGCCGACTGGGCCGATTTTCACGTCCAGGTCAGAGCGCCCCGCACGCCCCGGCGCTGGTTCCGGCCGCAGGTTCTGTTCCTCTCCGAGGGCCGCAGTGTCTTCAAGCCGCTGGCATTCCATCAGGCGTTCCCGATGCTCGAATGGGGGCTCAACTGGTGTGTGACCGCCAACGTGAAACACCATTTGCTGTTCCATGCGGCGGTTGTTGCACGGGAGGACCGGGCGCTGATTCTGCCGGCACCACCCGGCTCCGGAAAAAGCACCTTATGTGCCGGACTGGTGGCCAGTGGCTGGCGCCTGCTGTCGGACGAGCTTGCCATAGTGGACGTGGAAGCCGGCACGCTGACGGGCCTGGCGCGGCCTGTCAGCCTGAAGAACGCGTCGATCGAGGTGATTCGGTCATTTGCCCCTGACGCATTCGTCAGCGACCCCTGCCACGATACACTCAAGGGCACGGTGGCCCACTTGCGTCCACCCCGCGCCAGCGTGGACCGGGCACTGGCCCCCGTGCGGCCCGCCTGGGTCGTTTTCCCCCGATTCGAGCCTGGTGCGGAAACACGGCTGACGCCACGGGTACGCACCTCGGCTTTCATGGAACTGGCCCGGAACGCCTTCAATTACACGGTGCTTGGCCGGCTGGGTTTCCGACGCACGGCGGACCTGATCGAGCGCAGCGTATGCTATGACTTCACCTACAGCCGCCTGGACGAAGCCGTTGCCACGTTCAATGCCATGGAGCCTCCCTCCGCCTGATCTGCTGGCGTCCTGTCTGGCGCAGCCAGCCCGGCTGGCTGCGCTGTCACTGAGGCAGTGGGCGCGGGTGCTGGTCCAGGCGCGGGAGGCTTCCCTGCTGGGCACCGTATGCCATCTGGCGGAGACGCACGGGGGGCTGGAGTCCGTGCCCGAGCCCGTGCGCGGCCACCTCTGGGGCGGCCGCATGGCCGCTGAGCGTAACGCCGAGGCCATACTGTGGGAGCTGCGCTGTCTGCAGCGCGAGCTGGGGTGGGTGAAGATGCAGCCCGCGCTGCTCAAGGGAGCCGCCTACGTGGCGGCGCAGACCCCCAACGCGCCGGGCCGTTTGTGTAATGACGTGGACATCCTGGTTCCGCGCGCCGAGATCGACCGCGCGGAAACGGCGCTGCGCTGGATGGGCTGGATGACCACCCATCTCACGGCCTATGATCAGCGCTACTATCGGGAATGGATGCACGAGCTGCCACCCATGGAGCACATGCGCCGCGGCAGCACACTGGACGTCCACCACAATATCCTGCCCGAGACCGTACGCAGGCAGCCGGATGCAACCAGGCTGCTGGCCCAGGCGCGCCCCCTGGGCGACGGCTCCGGTGCGAGCGTTCTGGCACCGCATCACATGGCGATCCATTGTGCCGTGCACCTGTTTTCCGATGGTGAGTGGGAGACCGCGATCCGTGACCTTTACGATTTCCACTGTCTGGTCAAGGGGTTCAGTGCCGAACAGGGGGAGCTCTTCTGGGACGCCCTGCTTGATGAGGCGGACGCCCTAGCCGTGTCGGTTTACGTGCACCATGCGCTGCGCTGCTCCAGGCACCTGTTGGGCACGCGCGTACCCGGCCGCGTGATCAGTGCGCTGTCGGCACAGGCGCCAGGGCGCCTCCGGCAGTGGGCCCTGGACTGGGTGTTCCTGCATGCGGCCAGCCACCGTTTTACCAGCAGGCGCCCGGTGCGGCATGCCATCAGCCGCCTGGCCCTGTTGTGGCGTTCACACTGGATAAAGATGCCGCCACTCCTGTTGCTGCGTCATCTGTTCTACAAGGCGTTCCTGGCCCCCCGTGATGACGCGGCGGACGCGGTGAAGGAACAGGGAGCCGGGCGACATGGCTAGTGGGTCCGTGGCCAGTTCCCCACAGGGGGGCAGTGACGCCGTTGGCGTGCCGGCGGGCTACGGAACGGCACGCCTGCTGTTGTTGTTCAGTGCCGTGGGGATCATTTACGGGTCGCTGTATCCGTTCCGGTTCGAGTTCGCGCCCATGGCGTTATCCGATGCGGCCGAGGTGTTGCTCACCGACTGGCGCGGCGAATTCCGCCCCGTCAATGTGCTCACGAATGTCCTGCTGTTCGTGCCGTATGGGTTGTTCGGCGCCGTGGCGCTGGCCGCATGGCACTGGCTGCCCCGCTGGCTGTTGCTCTACCTGTCTGCCGCCGTGATCGCTTTCGGGCTGCAGGTGGCACAGCTGTGGTTGCCCGGTCGGGTGCCGACCTTTGCTGATGGTGCGATCAACATGGTTGGCACGGTGGCGGGTGCGACCATTGCCCGCCTGCCGGGCGTGCACGCGCTGATGACCCACACGGGACGGCACGCCCGCCAGGCACTGGCCCTGCCGTTTCTGCTGATGCTCTGCTGGGTGGCGTATCGGTGGTTTCCGTTTGTGCCGAGTGTCGATGTGTTTTCCATCAAGGACGGGTTGCGGCCGCTGTTGCTTGAGCCGGAGCTGCGCCCACTGGATGCCTTCCATAACGCGGTGGCGTGGATCGTCTTTGCCTGTCTGTGGGAGCAGTGTCGGCTGTCGTGGTGGTGGCTCTGGCTGGTGATTCCGGGCGTTGTCGTTGCACAGGTCGGCATCACGGCCAATCCCCTTGTCCTGCACAATGTGATGGGTGCGGCGGCGGCCCTGCTGGTATGGACCGGGTTGCGCTACGGTTTCCGCCGGCCGATCGAGCCCGTGATCCTGCTGTTGCTTGCCATGCTCGTGGTCCAGGGGCTGCGCCCGTTCGAGTTAGCGCAGGGGGCGTTTCTATGGTTACCGTTCCAGGGGTTTCTGCACGGCAACATGACCGTGAATCTGCTGAGCCTCATCGAAAAGCTCTTTCTCTACGGCAGCCTGGTGTGGTTGACCCTGGAGGCAAGCCAGAGCCGTGTCACGGCGCTATTGCTTCCTGCGGTCATGGTGGCCGGGATTGAAATCGCGCAGATCTGGATTGCCTCGCGTACGGCGGAAATCACCGATCCACTGTTGTGCGTTGCCTTCTGGGGGGTGGCGATGGTCGCGTGGCGGCCTTACGCCCAACGGCGCCAGGCGGCGGTCACGAGTCCGTGAGTTGCACGGTATCCAGGTAGAGCCTGTGCGGCTGCTCCAGATTCGTGGTGAAGATGGCCAGCTCCACGATGCGATTCAGTCTCATGGTGCGCTCGGATGGGGCCTGCTGGACGTCCTCGACCGGAATGCGGATGTCGTTCCAGCCCGGAAGGAGCTGAAAGCGCCGGTTGAAACGATCATCGTAGGCCCCCCCGCGACTGAGATGGATGTCATCGCGGATGGACACCGTGACGATCAGGGGCACGGGCTCCGCGTTGTATATGCTCAGACTCAGGGCCTCGAAGTCGGACCAGTCGCCCAGGGAGCGTCGCATGGTTGTGCCAGCGAAGCGCGCCGGCGGAAGGTCGACGCGGAGCGAGCCGTGCCCCCCCCGGGTAACACCGTCATCCTGCTGTCCCCTGGACCAGCGGCGGTGCTCGAACGCCGTGCTGAAATCCGAGAGCACCGGGAACTGCAGTCGAGCAACGCCACGATCCCATAGTGAGGTCACCGGTGCCTGCAGCTCGAGGAAGAGCACCACTGCCACGAGGCCGCCGATGCTTCGCCGCTTGGCGCCGGCCGGCGCCGCCAGCGCGACCGCGATGGCGGCGCCCAGGACGTTCTGCCAGACGTCGCGGAACCCGGCCGTGCGATCGAAAAGCGGCTGAACAAGCTCGATGCTGGCGCCAAGCAGCAGGGCAATGGCCAACACCGCGATGCCGCGTTTGGCAAAACTGTATCGCTGCAGTACCGGTGCCTGGAGTATGAGCCAACCCAGGAGCGCGAAATACAGGAGATGGCCGAAGATGTGGATCTCCGGGGCGAAGACCTGTCGCCATGCGCCGAGATCGATGAAAAACAACGGGGTCATGCCGGCAACGACGGCAAGAGCAAGGTAGTTGCGGGCGTTCATGCGCACGGTATGTGGGCAACCTGTCCGGTTGGTTGATCGTTTAACGTGCCCCGGTCCGCAGGGGAATACAAGCGCGGAGACCAGCGTGGATGCCGACGCAGGCAAGGCAGGTAAAGGATACTCGATACGGGTCCACTGCTGAAAGGGAGAGGCGCACGTCCTGATCGCGGCACCGCCGAGTCCGTCCGCGACGTGCCCCCTGCATGTTGCTTTTCAACGACATTCCCGGGGGCGGTGCCATGCCTGGGATCGAGAGGGTTTCATGCGGGAAGCGGCGGCCGGGAGTGTCGCTGTGTGATTACAGTTTGATCGCCTCCCTCGGAGCGGCGAAACGGATTCGCCAGAATGACCATTCCAAAAACAACAACTTACGACCCTGGCGCAAAAATTGCTTTAGCCGGTTGACTTCGCGCGCGCGCGATGCGAGCGGGGTACTGGCCGATGGCGGCGCCTTGGCGCCATAGGGTAGCCGTCGGTGTCCTTTTCCGTGGGGGGTACCACAATGAACAATCTTTCCGCGATCTACCATGAATCGCTGCTTGCCCAGTGTGCGCAGGATCCCGGCGCCGTCCAGGATGCGCTTCGTCTGCGTTACCAGGTGTACTGTCTTGAGCGTGGCTATGAGGATTACTCGCGTTTTCCTGATCACATGGAAACCGATGAGTATGACGACGCAGCCACACACGTGCTTGTCCGCAATCGATCAGACGGGACCACTGTCGGGACGTCCCGACTGGTGTTCGACGACGGCCACGGATTGCCGATACGAACCCATGGGTCGCGCAGTGTCGAGCAGCAACTCGCTCGCACCCGCCAGTTGAACCCGTCCTGTCGCATTGCCGAGGTGTCCCGTTTTGCCGTCACCCGTACCTTTTCGACATTAATGAGCCAGCAGCAGTCCGTAATGGTCAGCTCCCGTCACGTGACAATGGGGCTGGTGGCGTTGCTGTTCCGGCAGAGTTGGGAGTCCGGCGTGACGCACTGGACGGCGCTGCTGAATGCTGCGCTGATCCGTTTTTTCACCCGCGTTGGCATTCATTTTCAGCCCATCGGCCCGGTCATCAATCACCGCGGTGCTCGTCAGCCGGTCATGGCCAGCCTGGATGCCTTGTGGTCCGGAGTAAAGGCCGAGGGGACTGCGCTGGCCCGTTTGGCAGAGCAGTTGGTCGAGGCGGACGCTGGGCGGTCGGATCCGCGTCGACCGGTGCGGGGCGAGCGTCGGGGGCCTGCGCCGATGATCGAGGATCGCATCGCGTAATCGCCTGCGCTCCGGTTCCGGCCGTCTGGTGTGGCCGACCCTGGTCGGTCGCACCGGTGGCGAGGGGGCGATCAGGCAGGGAGTGTGACCTGTTCCGCAGGCTGCCCCGGCCGTTTCTGCTCTTGTGAGGAGCGGCGGGACAGGTCACTGTTGATTGGCTTGTCGCACCGTATGACGGTAGTCCCGGCAACACCGCGTCCGATTCAATACCGGCGGTTTCGCTCCCATGCGATGGCCGTTCGCACGATGGTCTCCAGGTCGTCGTACTTCGGCGTCCAGGCGAGGTGCCGTCGGATACGATCCGCGTTGGCCACGAGTCGTGCCGGATCCCCGGGGCGTCGGTTGGTATAGGTGGTGTTCAGCGGAGCGCCAGCAACTCGTTCGACCGTTGTCAGTACGTCCTGCACGCTGTAGCCATGGCCGTAGCCACAGTTCAGGGTAAGCGATCTGCCGCCACCACGCAGATGATCCAGGGCCAGTACATGAGCGTCGGCCAGGTCCTCCACGTGGATGAAATCGCGAACGCAGGTGCCGTCCGGCGTGGGGTAGTCGGTACCGAACACACGCATCCCGTTGCGCACACCGACTGCTGCCTCCGCGGCGACCTTGATCAGCAGGGTGGCGTTAGGTGTGGACTGCCCGATGCGCCCGTCCGGTGCGCAGCCGGCGACGTTGAAGTAGCGAAGGGTGAGGTGCTCCAGTTCACCGGCGGTGGCCAGGTCCTCCAGCACCCATTCCGTGGCCAGCTTTGAGCGCCCGTAAGGGTTGATGGGGTTGAGCGGGCTGTCCTCCGCCACGGTATCGCCAGACGCCTCGCCGTAGACCGCGGCGGTGGACGAGAACACCACCTGTCTCACGCCGTTGGCAACACAGGCTTCCAGCAGGATGCGGCTGCTGTTGGTGTTGTTGCGGTAGTATTTCAGCGGATCGGCGACGGACTCCGGTACGACGGTGTGGGCCGCGAAGTGCATCAGCGTGCCGACGGCGTGGTGCTGCATGAGATCGTTGACCAGTCCGGCATCACCGGTATCCCCGACCACCAGCTCCGCGCCCTCCACGGCTTCGCGAAAGCCGGTGGAGAGGTTGTCCAGCACGATGACCCGTTCGCCGCGCTGCACGAGCTGCCGCGTGACGTGGCTGCCGATGTACCCGGCCCCCCCGGTGACCAGAACAGACGATGCGCTCACGCCCTTCCCCCGCGTTGGTTGTCGTGACCAGACGTCATTATGGGGAGCGTGTATGGCCCCCGCAATGCGGGGAGCGGGCGACAACCTGCCCCAGCTACTGACGCCCCTCGCGTACCTGCGCTGTATTGTCTATACTTCCGCGCTTGCAGCGCAGCATTTACTGCTTGGCGATGTTCGGTAGTTGACAGCGACGCTGCTTCTGGCGCAAAGTACCGCGCTCCAAAATCAGGAGGGGTTCCCGAGCGGCCAAAGGGGGCAGACTGTAAATCTGCTGGCACAGCCTTCGGAGGTTCGAATCCTCCCCCCTCCACCAAATTCGAGAGTGCAGGGCGCTCGAAGCGCCGGCACGGAGCGGCCGCCCGGTGGCGGTACGGGGCACTGACCTTCGGTCGGTGCCTATTGCTCGTTCAGGGAGTTTCGGGTGTCCGGCAGCGATGCGCGCCGCCACTCATGTAGCTCGCGGGTGTAGTTCAACGGTAGAACCTCAGCCTTCCAAGCTGATGATGTGGGTTCGATTCCCATCACCCGCTCCAGAAAGAAGGCGTTGCACTGCCGGCGCCGCGAGAGTTGAACAGGGCCCATATAGCTCAGAGGTAGAGCACTCCCTTGGTAAGGGAGAGGTCGGCGGTTCAAATCCGCCTATGGGCTCCATTAGTTGGTAGAAGCGTGTCCGTGACGAACCGTGGCTGCGGTTCCTGGCGAAGCAAAGGAAAGTCCGGGAGATCTCCATGTCCAAGAGCAAGTTTGAGCGTAGTAAGCCGCACTGCAACGTGGGAACGATTGGTCACGTTGACCATGGTAAGACGACGCTGACTGCAGCCATGACGAAGGTGATGGGTGAGCAGTCTGG